>CBDTUV010000105.1:0-8970 GCA_965363575.1 uncultured Pseudorhodobacter sp.
CAAACAGTTAGGTGCCTAACAGCCCAGCGCCGTCCAATACGCGCCGTGCGGCCCGTAGCCGCCGTCTTGCTGCATTTTCGAAAGGCTGCGCGAGCGATGTAAAACTATACTTTAGCCATGTCGCAAACTTTCACACGCAAGTCGACGCAGATATCCGCTGCGTCAGGCCTATGTTCGCGAAGGTCCAAACTCGGAATTAGGCCCTTTGTAAAAGCATGAAATCGCCGCGCGATCGCTCGTCCCCAAGGGGATCCACGTGCTGCGTGGGCATGTGACAGACATTACCAAAGGCGGTTTGTGTTGCAATATTGGTATAAGCTCGCTCCAAGGATCTCCGGATACTATTCTTGATACCCAAATTGCCACAAAGCTCATGCAACTCATCCCGAACGTGACGAAGGGCGGGTTGATCTGGACTATGCCGCCCTAAAATATAAAGAATGGTTGGATGCATTGCCCCCGTCAGCGCAACGACATTCAATAGATTTCAAGGGTGTTGAACCGTATCGGACCCATTCCCTTGGGAATTCGATTTACGGGATTGGCGACAGTTTTTATATGTCCCCCGGAAATGACCACCAAGTTATCGCAATGCCGACCAGTCCTGACCCTGAATTGCTACGGGTATTGCCTCTTTTGGACATGCTGTTGGATACAGTCGATCCTCTTTTAAAATCAGTGCGCTACACACGTGCGCCAGACAATGAATTGCCGAATAAGCGAAGGCCCATCAAGTTTTTTCCGGCATAAGCCCGTCACTTGTGACGCGTAAGGTCTGGATAAACCCCTAATCGGTGCGCAATCGAAAGCGTTGGATTTTGCCGGTTTGGGTTTTTGGCAACGTGCTGACAAACATAATTTTGCGCGGGTACTTATAGGGCGCAATCACGGCCTTTACATGGTTTTGCAAACGCGTGGTGCAAACGTCATCGCCCACAACTCCTTCGGCCAGAACGACATGGGCCACCACAATTTGGCCCCGTGCCTCATCCGCTTCGCCCACAACGGCGCATTCCAGCACATCGGTGTGGGCCAGTAGGGCTGCCTCAACATCCGGGCCCGCGATGTTATAGCCGCCAGACAGGATCATATCATCGGTGCGCGCGGCAAAGTGGAAATAGCCATCTTCATCTTGCCAAAACGCGTCGCCGGTCAGGTTCCAACCGTTTTGCACATATGCCGCTTGTCGCGGGTCATCCATATAGCGACAGCCGGTTGGTCCACGCACGGCCAATCTGCCGACTTCACCACGCGGCATATCACGCCCGGTGTCATCGACGATCTTCGCCTCATACCCTGCAACGGGGCGGCCTGTGCAGGCAGGGCGGTGGTCATCAAAACGGTTCGTGATGAAAATATGCAACATCTCTGTGGCGCCAATGCCATCCAGCATCGGCTTGCCCGTTTTGGCCATCCATTCGTCATAGACAGGTGCTGGCAGCGTTTCACCCGCCGAAACCGCCGCGCGCAAGCTGGACAGATCCGCGCCATCCTCCATCGCTTTGAGCATGACGCGGTAGGCCGTGGGCGCCGTAAAGCACACCGTTGCGCGGTATTTCTGAATAATCTCAATAAGATTTGGCGGTGAGGCATTTTCCAACAAACAGGCCGCCGCGCCAAAGCGCAACGGAAACACGGCCAGCCCACCCAGCCCAAATGTAAATGCCAAAGGCGGCGAGCCTACGAATACATCCTCGGGCGTCACGTGCAGCACTTCGCGCGCATAGCCATCTGCGATGGTCAGGATGTCGCGGTGAAAATGCATCGTGGCCTTGGCGGGCCCCGTGGTACCCGAGGTAAAGCCCAACAGCGCCACATCATCGCGCCCGGTTCGTGGTGCCGTGAACCGTACCGATTTACCCAACGCTGCCCGGTCCAGTTCAGCGTCATGATTGGCGGTGCCGTCAAAGCCTACGACATTCTTCAGGAACTGCGAGGATTTGGCACAGGCGACCATTTCATCCATCAGCCGGGTGTCGCAAAGGGCCAAAGACACTTCGGCCTTGTCCACGATTTTCGAAAGCTCGCCGGCGCGCAGCATCGGCATGGTGTTCACCACCACCGCCCCTGCCTTGGTTGCGGCCAGCCATGCGGCCACCATCGCCGGATTGTTCGCCGACCGGATCAACACCCGGTGCCCCGGTTTAACGCCGTAATCTTCAACCAAAGCATGGGCGATGCGGTTGGTCCAATCCGACAGCTCTTTATAGGTCCGCATCCGCCCGTTACCGATCAACGCGGTATGGTCGCCAAAGCCTTTGGCCACCATGCCATCGGTCAGTTCCACCCCTGCATTCACCCATTCCGGATAGGCAAAACCGGCGCGCGGCATGTCAGGCCACTGGCCCACTTTTGGCAGGCGGTCGCGGGTAAAGGGATCGATATGTCCGCTTGGTCCTAGGTCCATGCTGTCCTCTTGGGTTGGCCGGTCAGGCTTGGGTCGTGGCTGGGGTCAAGGTTGGGGGATAACTGCGGTCGCTTCAATTTCAACCTTGGCGCGGTCTTCAACCAAGGCCACGACCTGCACCAAGGCCATTGCTGGATAGTGGCGCCCGAAATGGGTTCGGTAGGCCGCGCCAATGTCGCGCAGGCTTGACAGGTACTCTTGCTTGTCCGTCACATACCAGGTCAGTCGCGTCAGGTGGTGGGGTTCTGCACCGGCCTCGGCCAGCACCTCTTTGATGGATAACAGGCATTGCGCGACCTGCTTGCCAAAGTCGTCGCTGTCCCATTCCTGATCGGCATTCCAGCCTATAATCCCCCCGGTGAAAACCATTCGTCCGGTCGCCGCAACCCCGTTGGCATAGCCTTTCGCGGCCTTCCAGTTCTTAGGATGCAGAATTTCATGTGGGTTTTGCGCGTCAGTCATGGTTTCGGTCCTTCGAAAAAAGTCTTCATGCGGCTGCGTACACTTGGCGACCAAGCTTGCGATTGGCCCAATCCGTTCACATTCACCAAGGTCAGATCGGCGGTCAGGCGGTCAATCTCGTTGGCATGGGCGGTGATCCGAAAGGCAACCGAACTGCGGCCAATGCGCGTGATAGTCAAAGCAAAATCCAGCTTTTCCCCCAAGCGTGAGGGCGCATGGAAATTCACCTCAATCCTCGCGGTTGGAACGCCTGCGCGGTCCTCCATCATCTTGGCAAAGGAGCAGTCCAGAACCTCAGCAAAAAAGTTTTCAACCACCGAATTGGTCATTTCAAAATACCGCGGATAGAACACGATCCCGGCAGGGTCGCAGTGGTTGAATTCAATCTGAATGATCCGGTGATAGGTCATCCTAACACCGCCCGGGCAATAACGATGCGCTGCACGTCACTTGCGCCTTCATAGATCCGCAAAGCCCTGATCTCGCGGTACAGGCTTTCTACCGCAAACCCGTGGCGTACGCCGTCGCCGCCATGCAATTGCACCGCCGCATCAATCACCTTCTGCGCGGCTTCGGTGGCGTAAAGCTTGGCCATCGCCGCCTCTCGGCTGATCCGGGACGCGCCTTGATCCTTGGTCCAGGCCGCGCGGTAAATCAGCAAAGCACTTGCATCAATTTGCAGCGCCATATCGGCGATGTGACCTTGAACCATCTGCAAATCGGCCAAGGCTGCGCCGCCAATTCGCCGGGTTTTCACCCGCACCAATGCCTCTTCCAAAGCCCTGCGGCCAAAGCCCAACGCCGCTGCGCCCACGGTGGACCTAAACACATCCAGCACTGACATCGCGACTTTGAACCCCGCATCCTCGGCCCCGATCAAGGCTGAATGGGGTACAAACACATTGTCAAAACGCAGATGGGCCAAAGGGTGGGGTGCTATCACGTCGATCCGTTCCACCACCGACAGCCCGTCGCTTGCCGCAGGCACCAAAAACGCCGATAACCCACGCGCACCAGGCGCACCACCCGTGCGGGCAATGACTACATACACATCTGCGATCCCACCGTTGGAAATATAGGTTTTCTCGCCCGAGATACGGTAGCCGCCCGCCACCTTGTCAGCGACAGTTGCAGTCGCCGCTACATCCGACCCCGACGCAGGCTCGGTCAACGCAAAACCCGAAATCGCCGCCCCCGCGCGTGTTTTCTCCAACCAAACCCGCTGCGCATCGCTGCCAAAAAGCGACACAGCCCCCATGCCCAAACCTTGCATAGCAAAAGCAAAATCGGCCAACCCATCATGGCGCGCCAGCGTTTCGCGGATCAGACACAGGCTGCGCACGTCCAGCGTTTCACCTTCTCCTGCACCCGAGTGGCGCAACCAACCGCCCTGTCCCAACATGGCAACCAAGGCCCGGCAGGCAGCATCCACATCGGAATGATCGACTGGCAAATTGGCCACACACCACGCCTCAAGAGCCGCAGCCAATGCGCGATGCCGTTCCTCAAAAAACGGCCATTCCAGAAAACTTTGGTCAGGCACTCGGTCTTCCTTTCGTCTTTGCAAAAATACCTTTGGGAGGTCCAGGGGTGGGCGGTCTGGTGGGCAAACAGCCCCCCAGCGCTTTAACCAAACTGCGCACTCAGTTTCCTTCAAACACAGGCTTTTCCTTGGCCACAAACGCACGGTAAGCCCGTTCAAAATCACGGGTTTGCATGCAGATCGCCTGGGCTTGGGCCTCGGCCTCGATCGCTTGTTCCAGACCCATATTCCATTCTTGATTGATCTGGGTTTTGGTGATGCCATGCGCAAAAGTTGGTCCATCAGCCAAGCGCCGCGCCAATGCCATGGCGGCATCGTCCAATGCCTGCGCAGGGTGCAGCGTGTTCCAAAACCCCCAACGCTCGCCCTCTGCCGCGGTCATGCTGCGGCCAGTGTACAGCAGTTCCGCGGCTCGGCCTTGCCCGATGATCCGGGGCAGCATCGCGCAGGCCCCCATGTCACAGCCAGCAAGCCCGACTCGCGTAAATAGAAACGCACATTTCGCATCGTCCGTCGCCAAGCGCAGGTCGGATGCCATCGCAATAATTGCACCCGCACCCACACAAATGCCATCCACCGCTGCGATGATCGGCTTTTGACACTGTATCATCGCCTTGACCAAATCGCCCGTCATACGGGTAAAGGCCAACAGTTCTTTCATCTCCATCCCGACCAGCGGTCCGATTATGTCATGCACATCGCCGCCCGAACAAAAATTCCCACCGTTCGAGGCAAAGACAACCACATCCACATCCGTGGCATAGGGCAGCGTCCGAAACATATCCCGCAACTCAGCATAAGAATCGAAGGTCAACGGGTTCTTCCGATCGGGCCGATTTAGCCGAATACGCGCGATTTTATCCTTAACCTCCAGCAAAAAATGCTGCGGTTTAAGCTGGGCTATTTCGGTCATTCCGCTTCCTTTCGCAGCTTTTTCAGCAAAGCTGTCAACTGCTCAATCTCACTATCCGTCAGTCTGGAAAACAAGGTGTTCACCTCGGCCTCATGCCCTTGGGCAAGGGATTCAAACTTCTGCAAGCCCTCATCTGTCAGGGCGACATGCACGGTCCGGCGGTCAGTCACCAATGGTGTGCGTTTTGCCAGACCGTCCTTTTCCAAACGGTCCACGACCGCCGTTGCATTGCCGTTTGACACAAGCAACATCCGGCTGAGTTCAGACATCGTCAGACCATCCCGCCGCCGCCAAAGTGCGGCCATCACATCAAAGCGCGGCAACGTGGTGTCATGGCGCACGCGCAACATCTCGCGCAAATGGCTTTCGGCAGCGCGCGTGACGCCGAGCAGCCGTATCCACATTTTCAAGCGGCGTTTTGACAGGCCGTCAGGCTCGGTCATATCTCGCCCCCGGATAATGTGATGGCTTGCCCGTTCACAGCATCTGCGCCGGGGCTGCACAGCCACAGGGCCGTTGCGGTCACCTCATCCGGGCGGATCAGGCGACCTTGTGGGTTGGTGGCGGTAAGGATGGCTTGCGCCTCGGCGGGGCTTTTCCCCGTTTTGGCAACGATGTTGGCAATGGACCGATCTGTCATTTCGGTATCCAGATAGCCGGGGCAAATGGCGTTCACCGTGACGGGCTTTTTGGCAACTTCCAGCGCAAGGCTGCGCGTTAATCCGATCACACCGTGTTTCGCTGCAGCATAGGGGGCGGCATAGGCAAAACCTTTCAGTCCCGCGATTGAAGCCACCGAAATCAGACGCCCCCACCCCGGCATCTGCCGCACGCCTTCGCGCAAAGTCAAAAACACTCCGGTCAGATTAACAGCGAGCATCTCATTCCACTGATCCAGCGACGTTTTCGCCAAAAGCCCACTGTCAGCGGCACCGGCGTTGGCTATCACAATATCGCACGGGCCTGCTTGTTCAAACATCGCGCGCACGCTCTCCTCTTGCGTTACATCGCAGGCGAGGGCGCGGATACTTGGATTGGTCCGCGCCAGTTTTTCTAACGGTTCCGTACGGCGGCCAGTCACCACCACTTGTGCGCCAGAGCCAGCAAAGCTGCGGGCCATATCAGCCCCCACGCCGCTGCCGCCGCCGGTTATCAACACGCGCTTGCCCAAAAGCCTCATGCCCGAACCGTCTCAGCCGCGCGTTCGGCCAAGCGTTGAGCTTGGTCGGCGCCGGCCAAATATGGTAAGGGCCAGCGCACCGCTTTGTCACCCAGTTGCGTAGCGGCATGCAGCGTCCAATAGGGATCGGCCAAATGCGGGCGGGCAAGGCAAACCAGATCCGCGCGCCCAGCCATCAAAATGGAATTGACGTGATCTGGTTCAAAGATATTACCTACCGCCATCGTTTTTATACCCGCCTCATTCCGGATACGGTCGCTGAACGGGGTTTGGAACATGCGCCCGTAAACCGGGCGCGCATCTCTGCTGGTTTGGCCTGCGGACACGTCGATAATATCGGCCCCGGCGTCGCTGAACATCCGTGCAATCGCAACCGCATCGTCCGGCGTTACACCCTCATCACCAACCCAATCATTCGCTGAAATCCGCACCGCCATGGGTTTCTCGGCGGGCCAAGCGGCGCGCATGGCAGCAAACACCTCAAGCGGATAGCGCATGCGGTTTTCCAGTGTGCCACCATATTCATCTTGGCGCGAATTCGAGACAGGGCTGATGAAACTAGAGATCAGATACCCATGAGCAGCATGCAGTTCGATCATATCAAACCCGGCCCGCGCGGCCATTTTGGTTGCGGCGACAAACTGATCGCGCACATGGTCCATATCGGCACGGTTCATCGTCTTTGGCGCCGCGTTTTGGGCCGACCACGGGATGGCTGAGGCAGAGAGCAAAGGCCAATTGTCAGCCGTCAACGGTGCGTCCATCTTTTCCCAGCCAAGTTGCGTCGACCCTTTGCGTCCTGCATGCCCGATCTGGCAGCACAGCTTTGCATCGGTTTCGGCATGGGCAAAATCAACCAGCCGTTTCCAAGCCGCTTCATGTTCAGGCGCGTAGAGGCCGGGGCAGCCGGGAGTGATGCGGCCATCGGCCGAAACGCAAGTCATTTCGGTATAGACCAGAGCAGCGCCGCCCTTTGCCCGTTCAGCGTAATGGACAAAATGCCAATCGGTTGGGCAGCCGTCCACAGCCTTGTACTGCGCCATTGGTGACACAACGATCCGGTTTTTCAGCGTCATATCCCGCAACTGGAAAGGCGCGAACATCGGGACACGACCGGTCGCGCCCCCTGCTTGGGCGGCAAACCAATCCTCGGCTCCGCGCAGCCAAGCTGGATCACGCAAGCGTAGATTTTCATGGCTGATACGCTGCGACCGCGTCATCAGCGAATAGTTGAACTGGACGGGATCAAGGTTCAGATACCGCTCAACCTCCTCAAACCACTCAGTCGAATTGCGGGCGGCTGATTGCAGGCGCAGCACATCCACGCGTCGCTCTTCTTGATAGCGCGCAAAGGCCGTTTGAATATCAGGTGCCGACTGCAAATAGTCGGCGAGTGCGATGGCGCTTTCCAACCCCAGCTTGGAGCCCGACCCAATCGAAAAATGCGCTGTAGCCGAGGCATCGCCCAGCAAAACCACGTTCTTATACGACCATTGTTCGCAAAGCACCCTTGGGAAGGACAACCATGCCGAGCCGCGAATATGGTTCGCATTCGACATCAAGGCATGGCCGCCAAGATGGCCTGCAAAAATCGCCTCGCAGGTGGATACGCTTTGCTCTTTGCTCATCGTATCAAAGCCAAATGCGTCATAGGTGGCTTGGCTACATTCAACAATAAAAGTCGCGGTATCGGCATCAAATTGATAGGCATGCGCCCAAACCCAGCCGTGCTTTGTGTTTTCAAAGATAAAGGTGAACGCGTCATCGAATTTTTGTTTGGTGCCAAGCCACACGAATTTATTCAATCGGGTGTCAATTTCGGGCTTAAAATGCTCTGCTAACTCTTGCCGAACGGCGGAATTCAACCCGTCGGACGCGACCACGATGTCATAGTCATGCATATAGTCGGCGGCTGGTTTTGCTGGGGTTTCAAACTGTAAATTGACCCCCAGTTCGCGCGCACGCGCTTGAAGGTCCAACAACAATTGCTTGCGTCCTATACCGCAAAATCCATGTCCGGATGACACGGTCCGCACACCTTTATGCACCACGGCAACATCATCCCAATAGGCAAAATGGCCGCGGATCACCTCTTCGGATTGCGGGTCATTGGCCGCCATATTTGCCAGCGTTTCATCTGACAGCACGACACCCCAGCCAAAGGTATCATCTGGACGATTGCGTTCAAGCAGCGTGACCTGATGATTCGGATCGCGTAGTTTCATCGAGATCGCAAAATATAGGCCCGCTGGCCCACCGCCCAAACACAGAACTTTCATGCGGCATTTCCTTTTCATAGTGCTGCGCCAGACTGGCACTAGTGATTTTATATTTCAAGCTTGAAATTTTAGACTTGAAATTGTGTATTGCAGGTCGGACACTCTGGAAAAGCCAGGGGGCGGGATATGGCAAGTGTTGGCGTGGTTGGTTTGGGGACAATGGGTTTGGGGATTGCTCAGGTTTTT
>CBDTUV010000106.1:0-8970 GCA_965363575.1 uncultured Pseudorhodobacter sp.
TCGGCCGGGGCGCATCTGGTTCCAATCGCGCGTCAAAAAGCTCTGCCATGGCAGAAGGGGTCGCATTTTCTTCTGCATGCAAAAGCGCCGCAGATAGGTTTCCATCAATCACATGCACAGCCCCAATTTTATCCGCTTGGCCAGCTGCCAAAACAAGCGCTCTATCCAGCGCCAGTTCGGACCGAGATGTAAAATCTGTGGCCAGTAGAAGCTGATCAATCATGCCTGTCACTTTCTCCAACAGGTTAATGGGGGCAATGTCGATGGCGGCAAATGCATGTATAAAGGATCATCGCCGCCCTCCGTTGATCTTGATCAAGTCACGCTTTGGCACGACAGGGCGCAATTTCGGGCGCGGTCGAAATAAGGGGCGGCCGGTGCGATCAGCTTTCGCAGGTGTTGGATTAAAGCTGAAGAACATATGAACCGGGGGCCGCGCAAAGCGGGGCAAGGCCTTTGTCACGCGCGCCGATCTGCGGGGGGGAAACCGCGTCACTGCTTTTAGAGAGCAGCCATTCTGTCCATTTCGGCCACCATGATCCATCCTGGACCTGTTGTTGCTGGTGCCAGGCATCGGGACCAATATAATGCCCACCAGCCGGACGGTGCGAGATGCGGTAGTGTCGCCGAGGATGTCCCGGCTCGCTCAGGATACCGCCGTTGTGGCCGCCCTTGGTCAGCACAAATGTCAGGTCACAATCGGTGAACAACTGGGTTTTATAAACCGATTTCCACGGCGCGATATGGTCCGTTTCGGTACCAATCACAAACATCGGTGCCGCGATGTCTTTCAGCGCAATCACCCGGCCTTCCACCGCAAAGCGCCCCGCCGTCAGACGGTTTTCCAAAAACAGGCCGCGCAGGTATTCGGAATGCATTTTTGCGGGCATCCGTGTGGTGTCGCCATTCCAAACCCCGATATCCGACGGCAGATCGTCTTGGCCCAGAAAATACCGGCGAACCGCGCGGGAATAAATCAGGTCTTCTGACCGGATTGCCGCAAAAGTGCGCGCCATTTGTGGGCGGTCAAGATAGCCTTGATCCCACATCATATCCTCGATGAACGCGATCTGGCTTTCATCCAAAAACAACAACAGTTCGCCGGCCTCAACAAAATCAACCTGTGCGGCCATCAGCGTAATAGACGCGAGGCGCTTGTCCCGGTCGCGCGCCATTGTGGCCGCTGTAATCGCCAGTATTGTACCGCCAAGGCAATAGCCGACAGTATGGACCTTTTGCGCAGGCACAATTGCGTTGATTGCATCTAACGCCGCCATAACGCCCCGTTTGCGGTAATCTTCCAGCGATAATTGGGCTTGCTCGGCAGTCGGATTGCACCACGAAATCATAAAGACGGTAAAGCCCTGGCCAACCAAGTATTTGACCATCGAATTATGCGGCGACAGATCAAGCACATAGTATTTCATGATCCAAGCCGGAATGATCAAAATAGGCTCTGCCTGCACAGTCTTGGTTTGCGGCGCATATTGGATCAGCTCAAAAAGGTCATTGCGAAATACAACTTCGCCCGGTGTGCAGGCCAAATCTATGCCGATTTCATAGCCTTTAGGGGCAGGTTCGTGCGTCTGCGTCACGGTTTTCAGCCAGTCGTGCCAAAAATGCGCAGCACCATCGGTCAAGTTCCGCCCACCGGTTTTAAGCGTCGCCTCAATGATCTCGGGGTTGAACCACGGAAAGTTTGAGGGCGAAACAGTATCCAGCATTTGGCGTGTCATAAAGCGTGTACGATCGGCATCCTCCTGCCGCAAACCGCGCAAAGGGTCGGTGGCAAAATCCCACCAGTCCTGCACAGCCAGAAACCCTTGTTGCCATTGTCGAAATGGCATTTTTTGCCAGTCCGGATGGCCAAAGCGCGTGTCATAACTTTTGGGCGTAAAGGGCGGGGTGGCCTGTGGTTTAACGCTTGCCCCACCCTTTGAAAGGTTCAGCGCATTGGCCTGCGCGCGTTCCGCCAGTTCAAGCATGCGACCCGGCGAACGGCCAAGGTGCAAGGCCCAATCATTCCACGCCGCAATAAAGGCATGCGGCGATACCCCTCCGCTTAACCGCGCTATGCCAGCCCGCGCCGCCCGATCAAGATTTTGATGCAGATGCGCGCCACGCGGATGGATCACTGCTGGCAGTTGCGGTGTCACCATCAGGGCCGTCGACGCTTTGGATTTGATCATTGGTTTTGTTCCAGTTCAAAGGGTTTTTTGCCTTTGCGCGGCTTTGCAAAAGGGGTGATTGTCGGGCCGGGGGACAAACAGTTTTTGATCTCATCAGCCCCCAGCGTTTCTTTGGCCTCTAGCTGCTCGACCAACTCCAAGATCTGCGTGCGGTTTTCGTCGATCAACTGCGTGGCCTGCTTTTCGGCCGTACGCAGCAGGTCCATAACGGCCTGATCGACCCGTGCCGCAGTTGCGTCGGCAAAGGTGCGGGGCTGGGCGATCTGTTGTCCTAAAAACGGGTGGTCGTCACTTTCGCGCAAATCCACGGGGCCAATGTCGGGGTCCATCCCCCAGCGCGCCACCATCGAACGCGCAAGGGCTGTGGCACGACGAATATCGTCATCGGCCCCCGAACTGACCGACCCCAACAGCAGTTTTTCCGCGACACGGCCTGCCAAAAGCGTGGTCAGTTGCACCCGCAAATACGGCTCGGGCAAGGTATGGCGTTCATTTTCGGGCAGCATATGGGTGCTGCCAAGGCTGCGGCCGCGCGGAATGATGGTGACCTTGTACAGCGGGTCTGCGCCGGGGCTGTAAAACGCCGCCGCGGCATGGCCAGCCTCATGTACCGCCAGACGGTGGCGTTCATCGGGCTGAATAGCCATCGTGCGGACGGTGCCCATCATAACCTTGTCGCGGGCCTCATCCAGATCGGCAGGTGAAATATCGCTGCCAGATCGGCGTGCTGCGGTGATTGCCGCCTCATTCAACAGGTTTTTCAGGTCAGCCCCGGAAAAGCCCGGTGTGCCCGCTGCAACCTGATCCAGATCGACGTCATGGCGCAGGGGCACACCCTTGATATGCACATCCAAAATGGCGCGCCGCGCGACCTTGTCGGGCAGGGTAAGGGTGACATGGCGGTCAAACCGACCGGGGCGCAACAGGGCAGGGTCCAGCACGTCGGGCCTGTTGGTTGCGGCCAACACAACCACCGCTTCGCGCGCAGTAAAACCATCAAGTTCCGCCAATATCTGATTTAGGGTCTGTTCACGTTCATCATGCCCGCCCCCCAGACCTGTGCCACGGGTGCGCCCGATACTGTCCAATTCGTCAATGAAAATGATCGCAGGGGCCTGTTTGCGCGCCTCCTCAAACATCTTGCGCACACGGCCGGCGCCAACGCCTACGAAAACCTCGATAAACTCGGACCCCGAGGTGGAAAAAAACGGCACATCCGCCTCACCTGCCAACGCACGGGCAAGCAGTGTTTTGCCTGTGCCGGGTGGGCCCATCAACAAAACCCCATGGGGAACTGTGGCGCCAACCTTTTGGAACCGTTCAGGATCACGCAAAAACTCAACCAGTTCTGATACTTCGCGCTTGGCCGCGTCTTGGCCTGCAACGTCGTCAAAGGTGACTTTGCGTGTGGGCTTTGTGGGCTTGGACGAACGACTGCCCAAAAAGTCGCCAATCCCTCCGGGCAATCTGCCACCAAGGCCACCGCCCATCATCTTGCGGCTCACCCAAACATAGACAGAAAGGATCAAGATCCATGGCAGCAAGGACAACAAGATTGAGGGTTGCGCAGGCGCTTGGGCGGTGATCTCAACCCCCGCACGCTCCAGCAAAGGCAGCAGTTCAGGATCAATTTGCTGCGGGATAATTGCGCGGATACGCGCGTCGCCGTCTTGGGCCGTGTCGCCCAATGTGATCACGATTGCATTTTCCTCAAGTGTCGCTGCCGTGACCTTGCCTTGTCCGATCAGGGTTTTTACCTCGCTATAGGCGACGACGCGCGGTGTCGCAGTGTCACTGTTGGGTTGCGCATTCCAAAGCGCAAAGACCAACATTCCAAAGATCAGTGGCCACATTAACTGCGCAATCGGCGGGGGCTCAGGTTGGCCGGGCGGCCTGCTTTGATTTTTCATGCCCTACTCTCCGGTCAAAGATATGTGTGCCGTGGCCAATGCATTTGGCAATCAACGGCGCTGATCTTTGACTTTGGACCTGATTTTTTGCCTGTGGCTTGATTGAAATCAATACGGCGGTCCGGAAAAGCAGACATTTTGCAAGCCTGTCACCAAAGGATAACCGCGATGAAAAATGCCACCTTGCTAATCGTTCTGGGCGCAGATGCCAACGCGAGCGACCTTGAAGCATTGGCCAATGCTGCCCGAGAGCGGACCTTGCATTTGCGTATTTTGATCCTTGGCGTGATGCCACAAATCCCAACTTATGTTTATGGGATGGGGTCTTACGGTGCCTTTCGCGTTCCAGATGATTGGCAGGCTACCGTCAATTCCATAAGTGCGGCACTTGAACGTACGCGCCGCGAGGTCGCCGATTATATGGCCGATCAGGGGGCCAGTTTTGACGTGCGGGTTTTCAGCGGTGCCGTGATCGATTTGGGCGATGCGGTTGCGCAGCAGGCCTTGTCTTGCGATCTGATTATTTTTGGTGACGATCTTCGGCAAGATGCGGCCCTTTTCCGTGAAATTCTGCATGTTGCCGTTTTCAAGTCATCGGCGGGCGTTTTGCTGAACGGCATGAAAACCGCCGCCGCCCTTCAGCCAAAGGGGGTCTTTGTCGCTTGGAATGACGGTCTTGCCGCATCGCGGTCTGTTCGGTCGGCTTTGCCGCTTTTACGTGCCGCCAAAGACGTCAGGATCGTGATGTTTGACCCGGTCATGTCCGCCGAGGGCGACGGCGAAAATCCGGGGTCAGAGGTTGCCGCATGGCTAAGCCATCAAGGCTGCAACGTGACGGTCGACCAATTTCCAACTGGCGGGGATGAGGTTGGCGTTGCATTGATGAAACGGGCAACGGAAAATGGGATAGATTTGATTGTTATGGGGGCATATGGCCATTCGCGCCTGCGCGAAGCGGTGTTTGGCGGAACGACACGGACCATGCTAGAACAAACGGATCACGCAATATTACTGTGCCACTGAAAGAGCGATGGTCCTATGTTCAAGGCCGCGACAGGGCAGGCATGGCTGCCAGTCAAAAACATGCGCCAAATATCACCAAAATCCAGGCCCCACTAACCTGACGCGCCCCCGGCAGCCCAATGACCTTTCAGCGCCCGCTGTTAGACAAAATCCGCATTTTTCGCGTCTTGCATCAATGTCAACATGCGCCTGGCATTGGCCTGAAAGACCAGCCCCCGAAACTGATCCGATGTCGTCATCAGACGCTCGAAAGACTGCTGTGACAGCGATAAAAGGTCAAGATCGGTCTCTGCGACTGCCTTGACCAGGTGGTCCTGCTGCCCCCCCGCGCATGTGGTCAACAAAATCCCGTCCGCCTCCCCTTGAAAGCGGCAAAAAAGATTGTCATGCCCGTTTCGGCGATGATGTTCGACCCGAAGCGTGCCACCAAGCAAAATCAAAATTTCGCCCGGTGGATTGTGCGTGGTCGCGACCTGCGTTCCTTTTAAAACCTGCCGACGTGTTGCGTGTTTCGCACCGCCTCGCAAGGTCCTTTCGAATGCTCTGGAGGGTTGGAAAAAATCGCTGAATGAAAGCACGCTCTTTGGTCCTGATGTTATGGCTTTGTTTGGAATGAAACTATTGAACCTTGGGCGTTGTCACTTGATTCTAATCAAACCCAACGCCAATTTCGCCCAAACCTGCCAAATTCAACGATCCGAACACGACCCGGGATCAGCATCCCTCACGACCGCAGGGGTCGCACACAGGTTCATCTCATTGGCCATGCGGCGCCTTTTGGCGATCGATCCGCCAAAGGGCGCCTTTTTTGGTCATATGCGCGGGGAATTGATCGACGTCAAATCGTCGACGCCAGAATTTGGTCTGATGGTTCAAGGCCACGATTGGGCCTGCCGATGAAACGCTGCAAACGGACGTTGGACAAGATGAAAACTGCGCGTCACACCCTGACGGATCAAACCGATGTTATCCAATTTTTAGAGGCGGGCGCGGGGCAAGGGGGCCGCGCGCACCGCATCGACACCCACGGCGCTATGATTTTTCTGATTGATGATCTGGCGTTGAAAATAAAGCGTGCCGTCAAGTATGACTATATGGACCTGTCCACCGTCGAAAAACGCCATGCGTTGCTGAACCGTGAACTTGACCTGAACCAGCCGACAGCACCATCAATCTATAGAAACGTCATGCCCATTGTGCGCGGCGATGATGGCACGCTCGCCTTGGGGGCGGCGGGGGTCGCAGGTGCCGCGGTCGAATGGGTCCTTATGATGAACCGCTTTGCCCCCGAGGCAGAGCTGACCCACATCGCCACACAACACGGTATAAACGATGATTTGGCCCAAGATTTGGGCACAGCGATTGCCCGTTATCACAAAACCGCCCCATCGCGCACGCTGGGGGGGGCGGTTTTGATCCGCGAGATTTTAGAAGAGCTTGACCGCGTCTTTGATACGCTGCCAAAGGACTTTGGCGCAGATGGCCAAGCGATAGTCGCGCAGGCACGGGCGCTATGGTCCGACCAAAAAAAGCAACTGGATCAACGATCCCGGCAAGGCCATATCCGCAGGTGCCACGGTGATTTGCATTTGCGCAATATCGTGATGATCGACGGAAAGCCCACGCCATTTGACGCGTTGGAATTTGATGAAAGGCTGGGGACCTGCGACACGCTTTATGATCTTGCTTTCTTGCTGATGGATTTAGACCAACTTTGCTTGCCACATGCGGCGAATTTGGTTTTGAATGCCTATCTGGCTGAAACAGACACGGCCCTCGCGCAGGCGGGGTTGTCGCTTTTGCCGCTGTATCTTTCGGTCCGGGCGGCGATCCGGGCAATGGTCGATATGCAGACAGCGGCTGTGGCGGGCAACAAAGACACGTTGCTGCGTGATGCGCGCGCCTATCTGGCGCGGGCGGCGGGCTATTTGCAACCGCAGCCCCCCGTTTTGGTCGCGGTCGGTGGCTATTCCGGCGCTGGCAAAACCACTATCGCGCGGGCGGTTGCTCATCACATCGGTGCCACCCCCGGCGCAATTCACATTCGCAGCGACGTTGTGCGCAAGGCTTTGCTGCAATGTGATCCGTTGGACCCTTTGACGGCCGAGGGGTATACGCCGCAAATTACTGATCAAACCTATGCTGAAATGCGTACTCAAGCAGGCCAAGTGCTGCGACAACGCCACTGTGCCATTCTGGACGCGGTGCACGGCGACCCCGAAACGCGGCAGGCAGCCCAAGACGTCGCAACAGCAGCCGGTTGTGATTTCGTCGGGATATGGCTGGAGTCGTCGACGCAGACGCGTCTTGACCGGGTGGCCTCGCGCGGCCCGGATGCCTCTGACGCCGATGCGGGCGTTGTGCGGCAACAAGCTGTCAATGATCCGGGCCGAGTTCATTGGCATCGGATCAACACAGATCAACCGCTTGGCACCGTTTTGGAAAACGTGACGCACATCCTCCGCACGGCTTTGGCCAAGGCCCCCTCCAGTGGCGGAGATGTGCATGTGGGGTAAAGCCATTCGGATCGCACGCATAGGGGGCGCCGACATAAGGATCGACGCCAGCTGGCTGTTGATCTCGGCTTTGCTTGTTTGGAGCCTTACAACCGCCTACTTCCCGGCGAACGCGCCGGGCGCACCCCAATCAACCTATCTGGTTATGGCCGGGGTTGCGCTGTCGGGCGTTTTGGGATCACTCATTTTGCACGAACTGGCCCATGCTACAATGGCAACCTGGCTTGGCGTGGAGGTATCGAATATCACGCTATTTCTGTTCGGCGGTGTGGCAGAGGTTGACCCCGAACCCGCCAATTACAAAAGCGAATTCTGGATCGCGATTATCGGGCCGGTTGCCAGCCTTTGTTTTGCGGCGGTTTGTTGGCTTGCGGCCTTTGTTTCACAGAATGTTGGGGTGTCTGTTCAGGTCCATTCGGTGCTGATTTACTTGGCGCTTTTCAACTTGGTGCTTGCCCTGTTCAATTTGCTTCCGGCGTTTCCGACAGATGGCGGGCGGATTTTGCGCGCTTGGTTTTGGCTGCGGTCCGGCAGCCTTTTGGCCGCGACACGGATGGCATCAAGGCTTACGGCAGGCATTGCATATGGTGTCATGCTATTGGGGCTTTTTGTCCTTTTTCAAACAGACCCTGTTGTGGGTGTGTGGCCTGTTTTGGTTAGCCTTTTCTTACTGTCTACATCGCGCAAGATGTTGACTAACGCTGAAAAAACAACCGCGCTAACAAAACAAAGCATAGCCGATTTGATGACCAAAGATCCCCACACGGCGCGGCCGGATCAGACGCTGTCCTATCTTGTGAACAGGGTTTTTTTGGAACGGGGCGTCAGCTTTGTTCCCGTCGTCGAACAAGATGTGCTGCTGGGGTATGTTGATTTTCAGATGGTCCGCAAAATTGATCGTGAACATTGGACAACCACCACGGTAGAGGATGTGATAGAAGCTGTGTCTGCGGAAAATACGGTTTCGCCCGATATGACCGTTCTGGACCTTTTGGTCCGAATTTTTGCCACCGGGCGCCGCAAATACATGGTGGCAAACGACAGCGATTTGGTTGGCGTGATCACGCTGTCCGACCTTCTTGGTGTTTTGCAATCGGCCCACGCGATCACATCAGCGACAGTCCAAGAAAGTGGTACGGTCAAGCAAAAGATGCGATAGCACAGACACCGGATGCAAAGACGGGAGCACCCGCCAATGAAAAGAATTGATGATCACACCCTTTTGGTTGCCCTGCTCGATGCTGCGGTGGATGCCATCGTCGTGTCAGACAGCCATGGCGTCATCCAACGCATGAACAAGGCTGCAAGCTTGCTTTTTGGCTGGTCCGATGC
>CBDTUV010000107.1:0-8888 GCA_965363575.1 uncultured Pseudorhodobacter sp.
GATAGGCCCCACCCCAATCACCCAGCCAAGCTATGCGCTTGCCACGCAGATCGGCGGCTACGGGGGGCGCAAAGCGTTGTGTGCGCCCAAACGGCACGGCAGGGTTTTCGCCCGCCTGCACATCCAATAACAGCGCCAAATCGGTGATATCGCGCGCCATCGGCCCTTCGGTCGCAAGCGTGGCCAAAAACGTATCGCCCGCTGCATCGCCGGGCACCAAACCCCATGTCGGGCGAAACCCATACACATTGCAAAACGCCGCCGGATTGCGCAAAGATCCCATCATATCCGACCCATCGGCCAGCGGAACCAGCCGCGCCGCCAGCGCCGCAGCTGCCCCGCCCGATGATCCACCCGCCGTGCGCGTCAGATCATACGGGTTGTGCGTGACCCCGTGCACCGGGTTGAAACTATGCGACCCATGCCCCCATTCGGGCGTGTTGGTCTTACCGATGAAAATAGCACCTGCGGCGCGCAGTCGGGCGGCCAGCAGGTCATCCTTTTGTGGCATGAATTCCGCAAAAACCGGTGAACCAAAGGTGGTCCGCAGCCCTTTTGTTGCCACCAAATCCTTGACCGCAAACGGCAAACCATGCAGCGGCCCGCGTTTCTCGGTCGCATCAGCAGCGCGCGCCTCGACCATCAATACATCGGGGTCCCGCAAGCTGACAATCGCATTGATCCTAGGGTTCATCTCCGTGATCCGCGCCAAATGCGCTGCCATTACCTCGGCACAAGACACCTCGCGCCGCGAAATTTTCGCTAGCAATTCCAGTGCAGAGCATGCGAACATTTCCACACGTCATCCTTTTTCTGTTCACAAATATCCTGGGGGCAGCGGGTTTGGCACCGCCAAAACCGCCCGAGGGGGCAAAGCCCCCGGCGGATTGGCAAGGGCTCGATGCCCTTGCCAATCCGGGCTGCGTTACTTTTGCAGTTCAGTCCAAATCGCCGTCAGGTATTCTTGCGACTTCTGGCCACAGGTCGGCAAGAACCGGCCCGCTGCGGCATGCTCGGCAGGGGCCACAACCTCAGGCGCCGTTTTCATCTCTTCGGGCATAAATTCGGTCGAGCCTGCAATCCCGTTGGCATAGCGCGCAAAGGCTGAAATCATCGCAGCATTTTCAGGCAACATGATGAAATCAATGAACTTATAGGCGTTGTCTACGTTCTTGGCATCCGACAAAAGGGCGATCGAATCCATAAACAACGGGTACCCTTCCTTGGGGTAGCCAAAGGCCACATCCGGGTTGGCAAGGCGTGCCCGCATGGTCGATCCGTTCCAGTTTACCGACGCCGCCCAATCATTGTTCGACAGCTTTTCGGTCGCGCCATAATCCATCGACAGCCAATCTTTCTTGGCTTCAATCACCAGATCGCGCACTTTTTTCAACACTTCGGTGTCTTCGGTACACGCCTCACCGCCCACGTTGAAAATGGCCATGTTCAACACATCGGTCATTTCCGGCACAACGTTGATCTTGCCTTTCAACTCATCCGGCACGCGCAAAAACACGTCGGAGGTGTTGATATCACCCTTATAGACCGAGGTGTTCACCGCCACGCCAACCGAACCCCACTGCCATGGAACCGAGAATTTGCGGCCATCGTCCCAAGGTACGTTCACCCATTCCGGCGCGATATTGCCCTTGTTGGCCAGCTTGGACGCGTCCAGTTCAACAATCAGGCCTTTTTCGATCCAGATCGGGATGTAGTTGGCCGATGGCACCACAAGGTCAAACCCCGACCCGCCCGCCTCAACCTTGGCCAGTGCCGAGGTGTTGCTGTCGTAGTCGGTCACGGTGACTTTGATGCCGGTTTCGGCCTCAAACTTGGTCAAAAGCTCGGGCGAGGTGTAGTTGCCCCAGTTATACAGCTGCAATTCGCCTTCAGCAGCAGCAAAGCTTGTGCTGGCCAAAAGCACAGCGGTGACGGATAGGATTTTTTTCATGAATAGTCTCCCAGTTTTGGTTTTTTGATCTCAGTTTTTCTTGCGCGTCAAAAGAAAGAACGCGGTTAGCAGCACCACCGTTAGGGCCAACAACACTGTTGAGATGGCATTGACCTCGGGGGTTACAGCCCGGCGCATTTGGCCCAGCATGTAGGTTGGCAGTGTATCTTGTCCGCCAGATTTTACAAATTCGGTGATTACCACGTCGTCCAGACTGATCACAAAGGCCAGCATGGCACCCGCGATAATGCCCGGCAACATCAAGGGCAGGGTGACGCGGCGAAAGGTGCGCCAATGGCTGGCGTACAGGTCAGCGGCGGCGGTTTCCAACGTCAGGTCCATCCCTTCCAGCCGCGCGCGGATCGGCAGATAGGCAAAGGGGATGCAAAACGCGGCATGCGCAATGATCAAGTAAATCAAACCATTATACCCTGTTGCCACCTTGATTGAGGCAAAAAAGATCAACAGCGCCACCGCCGTCACAATTTCAGGCACCATCAAGGGTTGGTTGATCATGACATAGATGAAGGTTTGGCCTTTGAAGGCTTTGCGCCGTGTGGTTCCCAAGGCCGCCATCGTCGCCACGGTTGTGGCAATGGCCGAGGCTGAGGCCGCGATGATCAAGGACCGAATGGTCGCCCCTTTGACCGCCTCATTGTCCCAAGCCTTGCCGTACCAATCCAGCGAAAATCCTTCCCACACCGCGACCGATTGCCCGCCGTTAAAACTGTAGACCACCAGCGTGATGATCGGCAAATACAGCAGCACAAAGGCCGTGATGGCGATAAATTTGAACGCCGGCAGGCGGGCGACTTCAAAGCTGCGTTCAGCCATGTGGAGTACCCTCCTTGTTCGCGGCGCGCACATAGACCAGCAGCGCCACCATCACCACGACCAGCAATGTCATCGACAGCGCAGCGCCCAAGGGCCAGTTGCGCCCTTGGCCAAATTGCAATTCGATAAAGTTGCCAATCATCATATTCTTGCCCCCGCCCAGCACGCGCGGCGTGACATAGGCACCCAAGGACGGCACGAACACCAGAATGGACCCTGCGATAATCCCCGGTTTCACAATCGGTAAAATCACCCGGCGCAGCACGCGCCAGCGGCTGGCGTAAAGGTCATAGCCGGCCTCTAACAACCGCATATCAAAGCGGTCAATCGCGGCAAACAGCGGCAGCACCATCAGCGGCAGGTAGACATAGGCCATGCCGATCAGCACCGCCGTGTCGGTGTAAATGATACGGATGGGTTCGGAAATCACGCCCAGCCAGATCAGGAATGTGTTAAGCAAGCCTTCGTTGCGGATCACCTCATTGATCGCCACGGTGCGGATCAACAGGTTGGTCCAAAAGGGAATTGTGATCAGGAACAGCCAAAACGCGCGCTGTGCGGGCGGGCGGGTGGCGATGAACCACGCGGTGGGAAAGCCCACCAGAAACGTGATGGCCGTGGTCAGCAGCGACAGTTTGACTGACCGCCAAAAGATCGACAAATGCGCATCGGCCAGCCCCCACGTGCCGTCAAAGATGTCCTTGGTGTAAAGGATGCCGATCCAACCGCTTAGGTCAAAGTCCCAGACCACATTGCCGTATTGGCCGGGCGTCAGGAAAGAATAGGTCAGCACGATCAGCAAAGGGCCAGAGGCCGCGAACACCAGCACGATCAGTGCAGGCAGCGACAACAGCCACGCAGAGCGGGTACGGGCAGCTTCGGCTTTGGTTTCCGCATCAGAGGACATGGTTTAATCCTCCAACACTTGCAGGGCGTCTGCGGGCAAGATGATGCCCAACTGATCGCCCTTTTGCGCCGCCGTGCCGCCCGCAGCCGGGCTTTGTTGGCGCGCCACGAGGGCGGTGCCATCTGAAAGCGTCAGGTGCAAATGCGTGTCAGTGCCGAAATACACGGTGGACGCCACGGTGGCAGGTATTGCGCCCGCGTCCGGCCCGACGATCTGCACCTGTTCGGGGCGAATGGTAAGGTGAACTGTGCCTTTGGGGGCGGCCAGTGCAATCGCTGTGCCATTTTCCAGCACCACTTGGGTGCCATCGCTGGTGCCGGTCAGGAAATTCGTCTCGCCAATAAAACTGGCCACGAAACGGTTGGCGGGGCGGGTATAGATATCACGCGGGCTGCCCACTTGTTGGATACGCCCCGCGCTCATCACAGCAATCCGGTCAGACATGGTCAGCGCCTCTTCTTGGTCATGGGTGACAAAAACAAAGGTGATTCCAGTTTCAATTTGAAGCCGCTTCAGTTCAATCTGCATTTCCTTGCGCAGCTTCAGGTCCAGCGCGGACAAGGGTTCATCCAGCAGCAAAACCTTGGGGGCAGGGGCCAGCGCACGGGCCAGCGCCACCCGCTGTTGCTGGCCGCCCGACAGCTGGCTGGTCTTGCGGTCGGCCATCGGTTCCAACTGCACAAGGGCCAGCATCCGGGCCACGGTGTCTTTGATCTCATCCTTTGGGCGGTCTTGCATTTCCAACCCAAAAGCGATGTTTTGCGCAACGCTGAGGTGCGGAAACAAGGCATAGCTTTGGAACACCGTGTTCACCGGGCGCTTGTTTGGCGGCAGATGGGTGATATCATCGCCGCCCAGCAGAATTTGCCCCGAGGTGGGGGTTTCAAATCCGGCAATCAACCGCAGCAAGGTCGTCTTGCCGCAACCCGATGGCCCCAGCAGAGTAAAAAACTCGCCTTGGCGAATTTTGACCGAGACATTGTTTAATGCCGTTACCGCCACTGCTCCTTGCCCAAACGTTTTAACCGCATTGCGGGCCTCGATCGCGGTGGGGGTTTCGGTCATGTTAGGCTCCCTTTGGCATTTTTCGTAGCTTAGGCGAGGGGTTTTGCGTTTTGCAAGGGCCTTGACCCTTTGGTCTAGAATTTGCCCGCCCAGAGCGGGGGGTGTTGGTGGCCCCAAGGCTGGCTGCGTTCCAATTCGGCACAAAGGGCGATCAAATCTTCATCGCTTCCGAAACGGCTGGCAAGGTGAATGCCGATGGGCAGGCCGCCGGCCGATTGGCCCAAAGGCAAGGATGCGGCCGGTTGGCCCGAGGCGTTGAACACCGCGCAAAATGGCGAATAGGCAAACACGCGGCCCGGCCCGATGCGGTAATCGACGTAATCTTCGGGGGCATGGCTAAAGCGGCCAATCTGGGCAGGGGGTTCGGCAAGCGTGGCACTTAGGATCACATCAGGGGCGGTCGGCCCGTCAAACACCTGCGCCATTTCGCGGCCAAATGCGTGGATTTGATTGACCGCCTCAAGATAGCGCAGGGGTGACAGGCTGTGCGCATGGGCAACCGCGCCGCGCCCCACGCCCTCAATCAAATCGGGCGACAAGGGCCGCGATTTCAGCGCTTTGGAAATAGAAAGCGCGGTGCCGATGGCGACGATGTCGGTCCAAGCGCGCATCATGCCCGCCACATCCGCGCGGGGCAGGCCGGGGGTCACCACATGCCCAAGACTTTCCAGCAAGCGCCCTGTTTGATGCACGGCGGCGGCGCAATCGGGGTCGATCGCCTCACCGGTAAAGGTGGTGTCGCAGATCATCACCCGCATCCGGCGCGGCGGGCGGCTGATCGCTGCCGCATGGCCTTGGGCCAAAGGCGGGGCGACATAGGGCGCGCCCAGATCCGCGCCTTGGCAGGCATCCAGCATCACGGCAGTATCGCGCACCGAGCGGGTTAAAAACCCGTCAATCGCCATGCCGGCCCAACCTTCGCCCGCATAGGGACCATCGGGCAGTCGCGCGCGGGTGGGTTTGAAACCGAACAACCCACAAGACGAGGCCGGGATGCGTACCGACCCACCCCCGTCTGACCCATGCGCAAACGGCACGATTCCTGCCGCCACAGCCGCACCCGCACCGCCCGATGATCCGCCGGGCGTGTGGTCCAGCCCCCAAGGGTTGCGCGTGGGGCCACCGTAAACCGCACTTTCTGTGGCAGGTCCAATCCCGCCTTCGGGGGCGGTTGTGCGGCCAAAGGTCACCACTCCGGTTGCACGAATGCGGTCAAAGATACTGGAATCCTTGACGTATTTGGTGTTGGCCAACAGGTTGGAACCGTTGTGGGACGGAAAATCCACCGCCTCACATCCCAGATCTTTCAGCAAAAACGGCACGCCGCGAAACGGGCCTTGCGGCAGGCCTGCCGCGATGTGGCGTCTTGCCGTGGCCTCTTGTATCAGGACAACCGCGTTCAGATCGGGGTTCAAGGCAGCCGTGGCGGCCAAGGCAGCATCGAGCAGTTCGGACGGGCTGACATGGCCTGCGGCCACGGCGGCGGCAACATCGGTGGCATCGGGCAAAAGCGGGGACTGGGTCATTTCGGCGCGGGCCTTTCAAAGGGCGTGAACAGGGGTTTGCCCTAGCTTGCGTCGGCGCGATTGATTTTGTCCAGCACGGCATTGATCTCCGCCTCAATCCGCGCGGGATTGATCGGTTTGGCCAGATACCCGTCAACGCCGCTGGACAGGTACAGATCGCGGTGGTCGGCCATCGCATTGGCGGTCATGGCGATCACCGGGGTTTGACCCTCCCGCCCCGGCAGCGCCCGGATTTTGGCCAAGGTTTCCAGCCCGTTCATCTGGGGCATGTTCATATCCAGCAAGATCAGATCAGGGTTCCGAGCGGTCAGCACGTCCAACGCTTGCGCGCCGCTGTCTGCCTCAATCATGGTGGCGCCGAGCATCCGCAGATAGGTTGACGCAACCAGCCGGTTGGTGGCGATGTCATCAACCACCAGCACGCGCAAACCCGCGATGCGGGCTTTGGCAAAGGGCTTGGCGGCAGGCGTTGGTTTGGGGCCGGGTTTTTCTGTAGCCATGGCCGTGCTTGGGGCCGTGGCCAGCGCCAGCGTCAAGATAAACCGCGCGCCGTTGCGGCCCGGCATGTTTGGGGCAATGGTCAAATCGCCGCCCATTTGCTGGGCCATGGCGCGACAGATTGACAGGCCCAGCCCGTTGCTTTCGGTCCCTGCCTTGGGCGTGCGGTTGGGGGATCCGGGTTCAAACAAGCCGGTTTGCAGGCTGTCGGGGATGCCCGGCCCGGTATCGGCAACCTCAACACATAGCAGCGGCGCGTCTGTGGCCCGCTGAACCAGTTGGGCCGACACATGGATCCCGCCTTGCGTGGTGTTTTTCAGCGCATTCGACAACAGGTTCGTCATACATTGCCGCAAGCGCTGCGGGTCCAGCATCCAATCACTGTCCAGTTTTGGGCCGATGTCTTGGGTCAACCACAGCCCTGCCGCGGCCACTCCGGGTTGAAACAAGGCCAAGGTCGCGGCGATTTCGCGTTGTGGCTGTACCACTATTGGCCGGATCGGCAGGCGGCCCACCTCTATCGCGGACATGTCCAAAATATCGTCCAGAATGGTTGACAGCCCTTCGGCCGATGAAATCAGCACGGCCAGACGATTTTGGCTTAGCGCGTCTTTGCTGCGGCGCTGTTCGGCATGGCCCATGCCCAAAATCGCATTCAACGGTGTGCGTAACTCATGGCTCATCTGTGCCAAGAATCGGCTTTTGGCTTTGTTGCTGGCAAGGGCTGCCTTGCGGTCAAGGGCTGCTGTGCGGTGCAGGCGGTTGTTGGACAGCATCGCAATCAGTGTATAGGCCAAGCCCCCCATAACCGCGGCCGACGATATGACAAACCCGTGCAGGCTTCCCGCCGCCATCCAATGATAGGCATTGCCTGAAGCAACCGCCACCGCCACCGCCGTAAACCCAGCATAGCCAAAGGGCAGATGGATGGTGCGGGCCGAGATAAGCTGCATCAAACCTGACATCAAAAGGCCAATCGCCAAGGGTTTGGCATAGTCACTGCTAACCTGCCAGATCAACACTGGCGGTAGGGAATAGGCGAGCTGCATCACAAAAGAACACGCAATAACAAAGTAGTAGCGTTTTCTGTGGCGATTTGGGTCCAAGGCGCGCATGTAGTGCATTGCTGCAATTTCTGCGCCGCAATCAACAAGAATGCACAGCGCCACGACCCAGAACGGTAAAAACAATGCCGTCAGCGAAAGCGCCAAGATCGTCAGCGGCAAGCGTCCCCAGCGTTCGCGCCACAATAGGTCAAGCTGGCGCTTGATCTCTTCTTTGGCATCAAGATCGGGCATTGCTGACAGAAACGGGAGCGTTGGCAACAGTGTCATCCTTTGCAAGGCCAAGGGCGGCCAAAACTGGCCAGAATTACACTAAAGCGCGGCATCAGTTGGCAAGTAAAGGCACTTCCTGCCGCAATTGCCCATCGGTACCATATATCAAGATGCGCTCGTCTGTGGTCACCACCGCTGTCCAGCCTGCGCCGAAGGTGATCGCTTGGGGTTTCGCCCCGTCAGGCAAGGTAATGCTTGCCGGAAGGCCGGGCAATCCGGGCGTCGTGTCAAAGCTTTGCTGCATGCGGGTGACAAGCACGGCCACGACGGTTATGACGCCAATAATCATGGTGAGTGTCAGCACAATCACCAACCCTTTTAGAAACCTGAGGCTGGGCGGAAGCCCTTCCGGTGCCGGAGCCTGTTCCATGACCAATCCATCCTTGCCTGTCTTGCGTGTGACGATCGGGGAGGCCCCGCCTGACCGCCTTGATAAGGCGCTTGCCCGCGATGTGCCAGAAGAAGCGTCGCTGTCACGCTCGCGCCTGATGAAAATGATCGCCGAAGGGTTGGTTTTGTTCAAAGGCGTGGCGGTGACCGACCCCAAGGCGAAGGTGGCCGAAGGGCAGGTCTATACGCTGACGCTGGAACCGAGTGCGGAGGTCGACACGCTGGCCGAAGATATCCCGCTAGAGATTTTGTGGGAAGATGCCGATCTGATCGTAATCAACAAACCCACAGGCATGGTCGTGCATCCGGCGCCGGGGTCATGGACAGGCACGCTGGTCAACGCGCTTTTGTACCATTTCGGCGGCAACCTGTCCGGGGTG
>CBDTUV010000108.1:0-8812 GCA_965363575.1 uncultured Pseudorhodobacter sp.
CCTCCTCATGGTTCATTCACAAAGGCTGTGGTGGTGGCCAAGGCGTATCCGCCACTCTCATCACGGGCAAGCTTTAGGCCAATACCGACCACCGGGAAAATAGCGTCTTGAATCACGCAAACCCGAACCATCATGATTTCATGCTGGGCGCCGGGATTGAAGGTGGTAGCCGGTTCAATGTTTTCGTCACGGTTCACGCATTCCGGGCTGGTTGCGGGAAAGGCCCAGGTCGTTGTGCTGACGGGCTGCAAGTCAATTGTGATGTTGCTCGCGCAATCACGCATAATCACGCTGCCGTCGCAAATCCGGGACTTTAGCAGCGCGGCGGTGGGGTTGGGGATTTGCCCCAAACGCAAAGTGCGCATCACGTTATCGACTGACCGTTCTAGCATGATCAAGCGGGTCATGAAGGCCCCCGATTCAATTGCGGCCATAAAGATCATCATGACAGTCGGCACAATGATCACAAATTCCATCGAGGCGGTGCCCACTTCGGATCTTAACCCACGTTTCACAAGGCCCCCGATGCGCCCGAAGATCGAGCGTTTCTTGGGTGTGGGTGCCGGATCGGGCAGGGGGCATCCAGTGGTTTTGGGATGCGTAATCATTGGGTCAACCTCAACTGGCTCATGTTGTTCGCGATGGCGCGGAATGCGGAGGTGATTTCCAAACCACTGGCATCAAAGTAGTGCGACGTGCTGGTGGCGCATTTGCGCAATTCGGTGCGACCGCCATAGGGGGCTTCGAACCCGATCCCGTAGACTATGATGTTGTTCGCCTTGGCTGCGCTGCAGATTTGCTGCAAGCGGCTGTCCTTGGTCGAAGAGACCGAGTCCATAAAGGTGTTTTCCCAGCTCCTGTAGCTTTGGTTCAGGGCCAAGCCATAGAAGTGATAGGCGACATAGGTCACGGAATACTCGCCCCATACTTGCGGCCATGTCAGCTGGTTGTAGTTGGAATCGTTATTGGCAGAACTGCTGCTGCTGTTGCTGTCGCGAACCGAGTTCCAAGTTTCGTTGCGCGGCCACCACCAGTCCTTGCTTGTGTTGCTGCGGTTGAAATACACAGAAATGCGGCCGTTGGTTTTGTGCTTATAGACGTTTGAATCGCCCGTATTATAGGGGTCCGAGATCTTGTACTCAGTGGTGTTTTCACCATCGGTCATGACAACCAATACCTTAAGCACGTCTGCGGTTGCCGGGTCCAACGGGCGGTTATTGAATTTGGCTTGTACTTTACCTTGGCTGATCAGGTGTTGGATCACCGGCACCGAGTTTTTGTTCAACAGATACGCACCCCATTTCACCCCAACATCGATAGAGGTGTTGCCACCAACCTCAAGATTGTTGATCGCCGTGTGCAAGGTTGCTTCGTTGTCGGTCATAGGAGTGACAACGTTGCCGCTTTCGGGCGGGCAATTGAACAGCATGTTGCTTGACCCCGAGGTGTAACGGTAGGGGTCAAAATGCGCGTTGTGCTTGAATTGGGTTGTCCGTGACAATTCATTCGTCGTGAACACAGAATCTGGCAATTCGATACAAGACGACACGTTTTGGTTCGCGGTCACGTTGAACGCGCCCATCATCGGCCGACCGATGTTTACCTGCGCGTTATAGGGAATAATAGACACCGAAATGCGCCCCTGTTCGGCCGTACTAAGAACAGAGGTGATAAATTCGCGCGCAGCAGGCTTTAGGTTGGCAATACGCGAGCCGCCCATGGACCCGGAAATATCCAGCACCAGCGACACTTCAACGTTTGAGATGCGCTGTTCAGCAGCAGAACCGGCGTTGGCGTTCAACTCATTGATGTCGATTGCCCGCATAAAGAACGTTGAAAGCGGAGAACTGGCGCTAGCGGTGACCGTCCGAAAATTCAAACCACTTTGGACGTCGACCCAATCAAGCTTGTCCGCAAGCCCCGCTTTGGCGAAATAGTCATTCACAACGTCAACAGGATCAAGGCCTTGGGTCATCGACGCGGCTGCCAGAACCGAACGGTCCAGGGTTTGCTGCATCTGGGTGCGGCGCTGTTCAAAGCGCATAACGTCAACGGCAAGGCCGCCCATCATACACATAAGCGCAAATAGAACGAGGCTGAGGATAAGCAAAGAGCCCTCCTCGGACTTGGCGAATGGGCTTTGCGCCAAACGGTGCCGTCTCAATCGATCACCGAGGCGATCAGAAGAGCGTTGTTGCGCCGCGTGTTGTATAGACCCGTTCATCATCTTGGCTTCCTCGTTCACATGTACCCGGACGGATTGTTGACGAACAGATCGCCAAAAAAGGTGACGTCCGGACACGACACACCTATTCCCAGACCTCTACTTGGCCTGCGATGTGGGGCAGAAATGTGGCATTTTGGGCAAGAAACGGGGAATATTGGGGGGGTGTGGAAACGCTGGGGCCGTCTTGGGCGGTATTGTAGCGGCTGCGGGGACAAAAAGGCGGACTTGGCAGACCCGGCATTTGAAAAATGTGCTTTTGGTTAACGAAATAGCAAGATTTGACAGGGTGCGAATCAGGCAATAGGGCGGTTTGCCCTGATTTGGACCATGTTTTGCAGCGTTAAGATTTGGTCGCGGGCAGGGTTTGGGGCGAATTTCCTTTTCTCTTGAAAATTGTTTTTTTTACAGATGAAATTTTGGGCAATCTGGTCTAGCGTTGGCCGTGCAAGCCCCCAACCAAATGGCGGGCAACAGGGAGAATTTCATGCAGATTTCTGGCGAGCCGAGCTTTAGAGACTCCGTTGACCTTATGTTTGACCGCGCAACGTCGCTGATGGATCTGGGCCCCGGTCTGCAGCAAAAGATCAAGGTCTGTAACTCTACCTATACTGTTCGTTTTGGGGTGCGGTTACGGGGCAAGATCGAAACATTTACCGGTTATCGGTCGGTTCATTCCGAACATATGGAGCCGGTCAAAGGTGGCATCCGCTATGCTTTGTCGGTGAACCAGAATGAGGTTGAGGCGCTGGCGGCGTTGATGACCTATAAATGCGCCTTGGTGGAAACGCCGTTTGGCGGGTCCAAGGGCGGCTTGTGCATTGACCCCCGCGCGTGGGAGCCGAATGAGCTGGAAGCGATTACCCGGCGCTTTGCCTATGAGCTGATCAAGCGCGACTTGATCCATCCTGCGCAAAACGTGCCGGCCCCCGATATGGGCACGGGCGAGCGGGAAATGGCGTGGATTGCCGACCAATATGCACGGATGAACACGGCAGACATCAACGCCAAGGCTTGTGTCACGGGCAAACCGCCACATGCCGGCGGTATTCAAGGCCGGGTCGAGGCGACGGGCCGCGGCGTGCAATACGCGCTGCAAGAATTTTTCCGCTATGATGAAGAGCGTAAGCTGGCCAAGTTGTCGGGCGGCTTGGACGGTAAGAAGATCATCGTGCAAGGCCTTGGGAACGTGGGCTATCACGCCGCCAAGTTTTTGACCGAGGAAGACGGTGCGATTGTTACGGCGGTGATCGAATGGGACGGCGCCATTGTGAATGATGCTGGCATCAATATTGAGGATATGCGCCAGTGGATCGCTAAGCACGGGTCGATCAAGGGCTATCCGCAGGGCACGTTTGTGGCCGATGGGGCGGCGGTGTTGGAAAAGGAATGCGATGTTCTGATCCCGGCCGCGCTGGAAGGGGTGATCAACCTGAACAACGCTGAACGCATCAAGGCCAATTTGATTATTGAGGCGGCGAATGGCCCGGTGACCTTTGGCGCGGATGAGATTTTGCGCAAAAAGGGTGTGGTGATTATTCCGGACATGTTTGCCAATGCGGGTGGTGTGACCGTGTCGTATTTCGAATGGGTCAAGAACTTGTCGCATATCCGCTTTGGTCGGATGCAACGCCGCGCCGAGGAAGCGCGGCACTTGCTGTTGGTGAATGAGCTAGAGCGCCTGTCGGGCGATAAGGGTCTTGGCTGGACCATGTCGCCGAATTTTAAGGAAAAGTACCTGCGTGGCGCGGGCGAGTTGGAGCTTGTGCGCTCGGGCCTAGAGGACACGATGCGCACGGCCTATCAAGCGATGCGCGAGGTGTGGCATGGGCGCGGCGATGTCGAGGATCTGCGCGTTGCAGCTTATATCGTGTCGATTGGCCGGGTGGCGTCGGCCTATCAGTCCAAAGGGTTGTGACTTAGCCTAAGGTTTGAAAATCACAAAAGGGGCCGGGTTTCCCGGCCCCTTTTGCATAGGTAATGTTGGATTATGTCAAGCGGCCGTGAAGGTCATCGCAAGGCCGTTCAAGCAGTGGCGCTTGCCCGTAGGCTGTGGCCCATCGTTGAATATATGGCCAAGGTGGCCACCACAACGGCGGCAATGCACCTCGGTCCGTTTGGAAAACAGGGTGTTGTCTTCCTTGGTGCCGATGGCATCCGGAAGGGCATCGTAAAAGCTGGGCCAGCCCGTGCCGCTTTCGTATTTCGTGGCAGAACTGTAGACGGGCAGCGCGCAACCGGCGCAATCATAGGTGCCTGTGCGCGATTCCTTTAGCAAAGGCGATGTCTCACCTTTCAAGCTGTTGGAAAACGGCTTTTCGGTCGCTTCGTCGCGCAGCACGGCGAATTGGGCTGGGGTCAGCAGCTTTTTCCACTCAGCAGTGCTGCGGGTGATTTCAAACCCGGCGGCCCATGTGGGCAGGGTGGCAGCAGCCGAGGCGGCGAGGGTTGTGGTTAGAAAGATGCGGCGTGACAGCATGATGTTCTCCTTGTTGCTAATGAGTATACGGCAAAACGAGCCTGAAAGTTTCATCACAATCATGGCAATGCGGCGTGACTGAGGGAATGGCGCGCCAGCCCGTGCGGCGCTTGCGACAAAAAACTGTCGCAGATGCGCTTGTCTTTGGGGCAAAAGAGGGGTCTTCTTTGCGCGATACCAAGGGGTGCGATGCATGCGTTATTCTGGGCTGAAGGTGCTGACCGAAGGGCTGTTTGGCAACAAAGGGTGGAAGCCGATGTGGCGCGACCCTGCGCCCAAGGCTGAGTATGATGCGATTATTATTGGCGGCGGTGGGCATGGGCTGGCCACGGCGTATTACCTCGCGAAGAACCACGGGCTGACCAATATTGCGGTGTTGGAAAAGGGTCATATCGGGTCGGGCAATATCGGGCGCAACACCACGATTGTGCGGGCGAACTATTTTCTGCCGGGCAATTCCGAGTTTTACAGCCAGTCCCTGAAGCTGTGGGAAGGGATGGAAAGCGACCTGAACTACAACGTCATGCATTCCCAGCGCGGGTTGATCAATCTGTTCCACAGTGACGGGCAGCGCGATGCATTTGTGCGGCGCGGCAATGCGATGATCAACCAAGGCGATGATGCGATTTTGCTGGACCGCGAAGGGGTGCGAGAGCATTTGCCCTATTTGGATTTTGAGCAGACGCGCTTTCCGATCTATGGCGGGTTGTTGCATCCGAGGGGTGGGACGGCGCGGCATGATGCGGTGGCCTGGGGCTATGCGCGCGGGGCGGACATGCGCGGGGTGGATTTGATCCAGAATTGCGAAGTCACCGGGATTGATATTGAAGGCGGGCGGGTTGTGGGGGTGCAGACCACGCGCGGGGTTATTAAAGCGCGCAAGGTGGGTATGGTTGTGGCAGGCCGGTCGGGCCAAGTGGCCGCGATGGCAGGCATGCGCTTGCCGATTGAAAGCCATGTGTTGCAGGCCTTTGTCACCGAAGGGTTAAAGCCTGTGATCGACCATGTTGTCAGCTTTGGCATGGGGCATTTTTATATCAGCCAGTCGGATAAGGGCGGTTTGGTCTTTGGCGGCGATATTGATTTTTACGCGTCCTATGCCAGCCGGGGCAACCTGCCGATGGTTGAACATGTGATGGAGGCGGGGATGACCTTGATGCCGGTGATCGGGCGCGCGCGTGTGCTGCGGTCGTGGGGTGGGATCATGGATATGACGCCAGATGGCAGCCCGATTATCGACAAGACGCCCGTGGAAGGGTTGTTTGTCGATGCGGGCTGGAACTATGGCGGGTTCAAAGCGGTGCCTGCATCGGGTTGGTGCATGGCGCATTTGATGGCAACGGGGCAGGGGCATGAAAACGCCAGCCGGTTCCGTTTGGACCGTTTCAAGACCGGGCATCTTTTGGATGAAGAAGGCACCGGGTCACAGCATAATTTGCACTGAGAGAACATCATGCGTATCACCTGCCCCCTGTGTGGCCCCCGCGATCGGCGCGAGTTTTATTACTACGGGTCAGAGGATTACCTGACGTTGCCGGTTGGTGAGGATTTTGACGCGATTGATGCACATTTGCACTTACGCGACAATCGGGCAGGGCGGGTGCGCGATCTTTGGTATCATGAAATGGGCTGTGCGGCGTGGTTGGTGGTCACGCGCGATACGGTGACGCATGAGGTGTTTGGCGCGGAGCTGGTGGCGGGTGCGGGATCAGGTATTTTGGCCAAGATGAAATCGAAAGGCGGTGCGGCATGAGGGTTGAGGGTAAAGGTACCATTGACCGCGCGGCGCCGGTTCGGTTTTCGTTTGACGGGCGGGAGTATAGCGGGTTTCGGGGGGATACTTTGGCCTCGGCCCTTTTGGCCAATGGCGTCCGTTTGGTGGGGCGGAGTTTCAAGTACCACCGCCCGCGTGGGGTTTTGACGGCAGGATCAGAAGAGCCGAATGCGCTGGTTGAGATTATCGAGGAGCGCCAGCAGACGCCCAACGTGCGCGCAACGGTGCAAGAGATTTATGAAGGTTTGGAGGCCAAGAGCCAGAACCGCTGGCCCAGCCTGAAATATGATCTGATGTCGATCAATGATGTGGTGTCGCCGTTTCTAAGTGCAGGGTTTTACTACAAAACCTTCATGTGGCCGCGCAGTTTTTGGGAGCGGATTTATGAGCCGTTGATCCGCAAGGCGGCGGGTTTGGGCAGCCTGTCGGGGCGCCATGATGAGGCGGAGTATGAGAAGGCTTTTGCCTTTTGCGATGTGCTGGTGATTGGCGCGGGGCCTGCCGGGTTGGCGGCGGCCTTGCAAGCGGCGCGGGCGGGGGCGGATGTGATTTTGGCCGATGAGGCGCCGCAAATGGGGGGGCGGTTGCTGTCGGACTGCACCGAGATTGATGGCAAGCCTGCGGGCGTTTGGGTTGCGGATGTTTTAACCGAGTTGGGCGCGATGCCCAATGTGCGCTTGATGACGCGGACCTCTGTGACCGGGGTGTATGACGGTGGCACCTATGGCGCGTTGGAGCGGGTCGGGCTGCATATGCCTGCGCGCGCGCATGTGCCGCGCGAGTGTTTTTGGCGGATCGTGGCAGGGCAGGCCGTGTTGGCGGCGGGCGCGCAAGAGCGCATGATAGCCTTTGCCGATAATGACCGACCCGGGATTATGACGGCGTCTAGCTTGCGGACCTATTTGAACCGATTTGGCGTGGTGCCGGGCAAGCGGGTCACGATATTTGCCAATAATGATGATGCGCGCCAAACCGCGCGCGATTTGATGGCGGCGGGTATCAAGGTCGTGGCGATTATTGATGCGCGGGCCGATGCGCCTGTGGAAAAGGATTGCGAGGTTTATGCCGGGGCTGAGGTGGTTGGCACCAAGGGTCGGCATGGCTTGACCAGCATCACCGTGCGCCACCGCGGCGCAGAGTTTCAGATTGAGACGGATTGTTTGGGCGTATCGGGTGGGTGGAACCCGCTGGTGCATTTGACCTGTCATATGAACGGGCGGCCCGCGTGGGATGCCGGTTTGGCGGCCTTTGTGCCGCGCGCGGGCGCTGTGCCGGGGATGCAAGTGGCAGGGGCTGCGGCGGGGGTGTTCTCAACCCTTGGCTGTTTGACCAGCGGGGCTGCGGTGGCGGCAGAGGCGCTGGGCGTTTTGGGCCGCAAGGTGGTGCCGATGGAAGTGCCTGCTGCCGAAGATGCGGCCTATGACATTTTGCCATTGTGGGAAGTGAAGGGTAAGCGGCGCGCATGGTTGGATTTTGCCAATGATGTGACGACCAAGGATGTGCGGCTGGCAGCGCAAGAGAATTTCGCATCTGTCGAGCATATGAAACGCTATACCACGCAAGGAATGGCGCCGGATCAAGGCAAAAACTCTAACGTCGGGGCGTTGGCGGTTTTGGCCGATGCGACGGGGCGCGGAATTGCGCAGACCGGGACGACAACCTTTCGTCCGCCGTTTAGCCCAGTGTCGATTGCGGCGATGGGGGCGGGTGGCCGTGGGATGGGGTTTGCGCCGCAACGGTTTATGACATCGCATTCCGCGAGTGTGGAACGCGGTGCGCCGATGATTGAGGCCGGGATGTGGTACCGCCCCAGCTATTTTCCGCGTGTGGGTGAGGCGACGTGGCGCGAGGCGTGCGACCGCGAGGTGGCGATGGTGCGCAGTGCGGTGGGCGTGTGCGATGTCTCCACCCTTGGCAAGATTGATATTCAAGGCCGTGATGCCGCGCGGTTTTTGGATTTGGTTTATACGAATATGTTTTCAACCTTGCCCGTGGGGCGCGTGCGCTATGGGTTGATGCTGCGGGCCGATGGGCATGTGTTGGATGATGGCACCACGGCGCGGCTGGGCGAAAACCACTATGTGATGACCACGACCACCGCGGCGGCAGGCCTTGTAATGCGGCATTTGGAGTTTGTGGCGCAGGCTTACTGTGCGGCTTGGGATGTGCGGTTCATTTCCGTCACGGAAAACTGGGCGCAGTTTGCGGTGGCGGGGCCAAAGGCCAAGGCGCTGCTGGATACGATTGTGCAGGTGGATTTGCCGTTCATGGGCTGTGCGGATGTGCAGATCGGGCAAGTGGGGGGGCGGGTATTCCGCATCTCATTTTCCGGTGA
>CBDTUV010000109.1:0-8780 GCA_965363575.1 uncultured Pseudorhodobacter sp.
TTTACCTTGCGATAGGCCCTTTGGGAAGGGTTCTGTGGCGGATGCGGCGCAGGTGGCGTTCGCGGGCAAAGGTATAAAGGCCGGAGCCGATGATCAGGGTGGCGCCGGTAAGCATCCAGATATCGGGGCGTTCGCCAAAGAAGATGGCCGCAAGGATCGCGGCGAAGACAAGGCGGGAGTAGCGGAAGGGGGCAACGAAGGAGACTTCGCCCACGCGCATCGCGGCGGTGACGGCCCAATAGCCGAAAAGCCCGGTGATCAGCGCGCCGATGAGGTCGGCCCATTGGCTGGGGTCGATTGCGGCGGGGGCGGTTTGGCTGAAGGCCATAAGGAGCAGGCCTGCGGGGATGAGGGCGAGATAGGCCCAGGTGGTGAGTTGGAAGGTGCCGATGTCGCGTGGCATCATCCGGGTGGACAGGTCGCGGGCGGCAAGGATGAAGACGCAAGCGACCGTAAGCAGGCCTGCGGCTTGGAAGCCATCTGTGCCGGGGCGCAGGATGATCAGGACGCCGAGAAAGCCGGTAAGGATGGCCGACCAGCGGCGCCAACCCACGGGTTCGTGCAGGAACAAGGCCGCCCCCATGGTGACGACGAGGGGGGAGGCTTGGAGGAGGGCCGCGTTGGTGGAGAGGGGGAGAAGGGCGAGGGCGGTGATGTAAAGCATGCTGGCCCCCGCCTCAGACAGCGAGCGGATGAGGGCTGCCCCGGTGAGCGCGCGGCGGGTGAGGATGGGTTGGCCTTGGGCGCGGGCCACGGCCCAAAAGCATAGCGCACCTGCAAGGCCGATCATTGTGATAACTTGGCCGGGGTGCAAGGCGGTGGCGGCGCGTTTTAGAAAGACGTCTTCGAATGCGAAAGCCGCCATTGAGCCAAGCATCAGCAGGCTGGCGCGGGTGTTGTCGGTATCGGTGCTGGTCACGGCTTTGGCTTTTTCAGCGGTACACCGTAGAGTTCCAGCCTGTGGCCTTTGAGGCTGTAGCCAAGGCGGGCGGCGATGCGGTCTTGCAGCGCCTCAATCTCGGGGTCGACGAATTCGATGACTTCGCCGGAGTTCATGTCGATCAGGTGGTCGTGGTGGTCGCGCTCGGCGTCTTCATAGCGCGCGCGACCATCGCCGAATTCGAGGCGTTCGAGGATGCCCGATTCCTCAAACAGTTTGACCGAGCGGTAGACGGTTGCGATGGAAATGCGCGGGTCAATGGCCGAGGCGCGGGCATACAGCTCCTCAACATCGGGGTGATCGTCGGCGGCACCGATCACGCGGGCGACGATGCGGCGCTGTTCGGTCATGCGCAGGCCCAAGGCCTCGCAGCGAGCGATGATGTCTTTGGTCATGCGTGGCCGCGCCCCGTTGTGACGATTATGTTCGGACCATTTACGCAGAATGGCGCGGATGCTCCACCCTTTTTGTCATAAAAAGGGTGGAGGGGGTTTTATGCGTAAAGGGCGGGTACACCGGCCTGCGCGTGGATGTCGTTGACCACGGGTTGCGCAAGGCCAAGGGCGGTGGCAAGGCTGTGGAGGTATTGCGCCTCGGCGCGGCTGTCGAGGTCAATGGCCATGAGGGAAATCAGGTAGATCTGTTCCTCCATCCCATCAGGGACATCGGCGGCAAGGGCCGTGACATCGACGGGTTGGTCCATCAGGTTGGACACAAAGGCGATTTCTTCATCGGTGGCGGTGTCCATATGCTGCATCAGCTTGGCGCGCTCGCCTTCATCTAGCGTGCCGTCGGCCATGGCGGCCTGCACCATCGCGCGCAGCATGAGGGCTGCGGCGAGTTCTTGGTCGCGGGTGGGTTCCGCGATTTCAGTGCCGACGATGGCTGTGTTGAAGACCGGGTTCAGGCCGGCAGGGGCAGGGGTTGCGTCAGGCTTGCCCAGCAAACCGCCAAGCCCTGCGCCAAAGCCACTGCTGCCTGCCTTGGAGAGCAAGCCACCAAGAGTGCCGGTATGCGGCGCACGGGAGTCTGGGTTTGCGCGCGAGGTGCCGCCAAGGTTTTGCAACATGCCGCCGATGCCGCCTGCGCCCAGTTTGGGCATGCCGTTGCGCGACACATGGTCCACGCCTTTGGCGATGACGACGCCCAAGGCGACCTTTGACAATGTGGAAATCAGACCCATGCTTTGCTCCTATACCTAACCTGTTGTGCAGATATGTGAGGGCGAAGGGCGGTATTTTCAAGAAGCGTCGGCAGGGGGGGTGGACCTTGGGGGGCGATTTGCCCCCCGGTTTTGGTGATTTAGCTGTAAAGCCGCTGCGCGCCGGCCTGATCATGGATCTGGTTGACCGATGCTTGGTCAAGGCCAAGGGCTGTGGCGAGTTGGTGCAGATACTGCGCCTCGGGCTGGCTGTCGAGGTCGATGGCCATGAGAGACATCAGGTACACCTGTTCTTCCAACCCGCGCGGGGTTGCGTTAACCAGCGCGTCAATATCAACGGGTTGGGCCAAAAGGTCATTCACAAAGGCAATCTCTTTCGGGTCAGCCTCGCCCAGATTTTGCATCAGCTTTTGCTTTTCGGATGCGTCCAGTTTGCCGTCCGACTTGGCCGCTTGAACCATCGCCTTGAGCATGAGGGCTGCTGCAACCTCTTGGTGCGCGTTAGGGGCTTGGGCCGGTTGCTTGCCTGCAAGTAGGTCACCGAGCATGCCGCCCAAGCCACCAATACCACCTGTGCCAGCGCTGCCTGCGGCTGCACCCCCCAAAAGGCCGCCGAGCATATCACCAAGCCCGCCCGCACTTGCACCTGTACCAGTCGGCTTGCGCGATGCGCCGGTCAGGCCGCCGAGTAAACCGCCCAAACCGCCAGCGCCGCCACCCGTAAGGTTGCCAAGCATATCTTCAATCCCGGACGGCGGGGCGCTGCTGTTGGTGGTTGGGCGCTTGGCATTGTTTTGATTGGCCAGCTGGTCCAGCAAACCGCCAAGCCCGCCGGTGCTGTTGCCTGCGCTTGCGGTTTTGCCCGGTCCGGCGCCCAAAAGGTCGCCCATCATATCGGCCAGACCGCCTGATTGTCTTGGAGCTGTACCGCGCGCGGACCCTTGGCCTGCACTTTTGGAGACATGACTGACGCCTTTTGCAATGGCGACGCCGATGGCAACTTTGGCGAGTGTGGATACGAGACTCATGATTATATACCCTGTTGAGATACGGAGGCTTTGCCCCGACTGGTTCCAGCGTGGCGGGCCGAAACCCATCGGGCAAGGGGAAGTTTTGAAAGATCTGCGCAGATTTGATCGTGCTTGGGTGCCGATTGGCGGAGCGCGCCGAGATTCTGTGCAAATTGGAATCAGGGGGGTTGGGAAAAACTTATGCGTGACCGTAACCCCTGCGCCACAGTCGAATTCGTTAACGGCGCAACGCAAATATGCCGATTCTGTCCGACCACAAGATATAGTGGCTGGAACGCCATTAAGGCGAAAAGTGAGCTATGGGTGGTAAATATGCTGAAACTAAAGGGTTTGGCGGGTTTCCGCGCATGTGGATAGGTCTGTTTGTAAAATTCCCTGAGCGGTGGCGGTTTTTGCCGTTGCTGCCGAAAAACATAATGCAACACAAAATCTGCCCACAGGGTCGAATTTATCTGTGGAAAATTGTCATTTCGCCGTTGCCACAAGCGAGAAACTACGACAATTTGACCGAGCGCTGATCGCAGACACTAGATGTGGTAGCGCAGAGAGACAATTTGCCATACGGCACCATCCACGGTGCCCTGCGCCCCAACCGGGGTTGGCACGCTTTTCCTGCAAGGTAAAGCGTGGGGGGCAGGCTTGTCTTTGATCGAAACAATCAAGCGCTGGACGCTTGCAACAAGTCGGAGTCGGGGCAGTATGAAAATCGAGCGGAAATTCACGGCGGAAGCCACGGGTGCCTATGGCGCGATGGATTTTACCACCACGGTATCAGAAATTCGCAATCCAGACGGTAAGATTGTCTTTCGCAATGACGCGGTAGAAGTGCCTACGGGCTGGAGCCAAGTGGCTTCGGACGTTTTGGCGCAAAAGTATTTCCGCAAAGCAGGCGTTCCGGCGCGGCTGAAGAAGGTCAAGGAAAAGGGCATGCCCGAATTCCTGTGGCGGTCAGTCCCCGATGAGGCCGCTTTGGAGAAATTGCCGCAAGATCAACGGATTGTCGGCGAAACCTCAGCCAAGCAGGTGTTCGACCGTTTGGCGGGGGCGTGGACCTATTGGGGTTGGAAGGGTGGGTATTTCACCACCGAGGGTGATGCGCGCGCCTATTTTGACGAAATGCGGTTCATGCTGGCCAATCAGATGGCCGCGCCGAACAGCCCGCAGTGGTTTAACACTGGCTTGCATTGGGCGTATGGCATCGATGGGCCGTCGCAGGGTCACTATTATGTAGACTACCAGACGGGCGAATTGACCAAATCGGCCAGCGCCTATGAGCATCCGCAGCCGCATGCGTGCTTTATCCAATCGGTCAAGGATGACTTGGTTGGTGATGGCGGGATCATGGACCTGTGGGTGCGTGAGGCGCGGCTGTTTAAGTATGGGTCGGGCACAGGCACGAACTTTTCCAGCCTGCGTGGGGCAGGGGAAAAGCTGTCGGGCGGTGGTAAATCATCTGGTTTGATGGGGTTCTTGAAAATCGGTGACCGTGCAGCGGGCGCGATTAAATCGGGTGGCACGACACGCCGCGCGGCCAAGATGGTGATTGTCGATGCGGACCACCCCGATATTGAAGATTTCATCAATTGGAAGGTGATCGAAGAGCAAAAGGTGGCGTCGATCGTCGCCGGTTCCAAGATGCACGAGCAAAAGCTGAACGCGATTTTTGCGGCGATCAAGGCGTTTGATGGGTCGGCAGAGGGGGCCTATGAGCCGAGCGCGAACGCTGGTTTGAAAACCGCAATCAAGGATGCGAAAAAGGTCGCGATCCCTGAGACGTATATCAAGCGCGTGTTGGATTATGCCAAGCAAGGCCACACCAGCATTGAATTCCCGACCTATGATACGGATTGGGATTCTGAGGCGTATTCGAGCGTTTCGGGCCAGAACTCGAACAACTCTATCCGTGTAACGGACGCGTTTTTGCAGGCGATCAAGGACGATGGGAATTGGGAGCTGATCAACCGCAAGGATGGATCGGTGTCCAAGACGTTGAAAGCACGGGATTTGTGGGCGCAGGTTGGTCATGCCGCATGGGCCTGCGCCGATCCGGGCATTCAGTTCCACGATTCGGTTAACGCGTGGCACACTTGCCCCGAAGATGGGGCGATCCGTGGGTCGAACCCGTGTTCGGAATATATGTTTCTGGACGATACCGCCTGTAACCTGGCCTCGATGAACCTGCTGACCTTCTATAATGACGGCACGTTTGATAGCGCGGCCTATATCCATGCGACCCGTTTGTGGACGGTCACGCTGGAAGTGTCGGTGATGATGGCGCAGTTCCCGTCCCAAGAAATCGCGCAGCGGTCGTATGATTTCCGCACGCTGGGTCTGGGCTATGCCAATATCGGCGGCTTGCTGATGAATATGGGCTTTGGGTACGACTCGGATGAGGGCCGCGCTTTGTGTGGTGCTTTGACTGCGTTGATGACGGGCGTTTCCTATACCACATCGGCCGAAATGGCGGGTGAATTGGGGGCGTTTTCGGGGTACGAGCGTAACCGCGAACACATGCTGCGGGTTATCCGCAACCACCGTGCGGCGGCCCATGCGTCGGGTGACTATGTGGGCGTGAACGTTGATCCGGTTGCGTTGGATCAGGTGAACTGCCCCGATGAAACCCTTGTTTCCCTTGCAAAAGGCGCCTGGGATGAGGCACTGGCCTTGGGTGAGGTTCACGGTTTCCGCAACGCGCAGACCACTGTGATTGCACCCACCGGGACCATCGGTTTGGTCATGGATTGTGACACCACAGGGATTGAGCCTGACTTTGCGCTGGTAAAGTTCAAAAAGCTGGCGGGTGGCGGGTATTTCAAGATCATCAACCAATCCGTGCCTGCGGCATTGGAAAAGCTGGGCTATGGGTCGGCGCAGATTGCAGAGATTGTGGCCTATGCCGTGGGTCACGGGTCGATGGGCAATTGCCCCGGTATCAATAACTCATCGCTGGTCGGTCACGGCTTTGGCCCGCGTGAGATTGAAAAGGTTGAAGGCGCGTTGGCCTCGGCGTTTGATATTCGCTTTGTGTTCAACCAATGGACGCTGGGCGAGGATTTCTGCAAAGGCACGCTGGGCATTCCAGCCGAAAAGCTGGCCGATCCAACCTTTGACTTGCTGCGCCATCTTGGGTTTACCAAGGCGCAAGTTGAGGCCGCGAACGAGCATATTTGCGGCACCATGACGCTGGAAGGCGCGCCGTTCTTGAAAACCGGGCATTATTCGGTGTTCGATTGCGCCAATGCCTGCGGCCGCAAGGGCAAGCGCTATTTGTCGGTGGCAAGCCATATTCACATGATGGCGGCGGCGCAGTCGTTCATCTCGGGCGCGATTTCCAAGACGATAAATATGCCAAACTCGGCCAATATCGAGGAAACGCTGGCAGCTTATGAGCTGTCGCATTCGCTGGGGATCAAGGCCAACGCGCTGTACCGTGACGGATCGAAGCTGTCGCAGCCACTGGCATCGGCGCTGGTTGAGGATGATGATGAGGCAGAAGAGATCCTGATCAACGGCTCCGATCAGGAAAAGGCCATCGTTTTGGCCGAAAAGATCGTGGAAAAGGTGATCATCAAAGAGATCATCAAATCGCACCGTGAAAGGCTGCCAGAGCGCCGTAAAGGCTATACCCAAAAGGCGGTTGTTGGTGGGCACAAGGTGTATTTGCGCACTGGCGAATACAAAGACGGCCAGTTGGGTGAGATTTTCATCGACATGCACAAGGAAGGTGCGGGGTTCCGCGCCATGATGAACAACTTTGCCATCGCGGTGTCGGTTGGTCTGCAATACGGCGTGCCGTTGGAAGAGTTTGTTGAGGCGTTCACCTTTACCAAGTTTGAACCTGCCGGCATGGTTCAGGGCAATGACAGCATCAAGAATGCGACGTCGATATTGGATTATATCTTCCGCGAATTGGCGGTGTCTTATCTGGACCGCACCGATTTGGCGCATGTAAAACCACAAGGGGCGGCGTTTGACGACCTTGGCGGCGGGGTTGGCGAAGGCAAGCTGAACATCAGCCCGATGAACGATGCGGCGACCAGCCGTGGGTTGGAAGTGTTGCGTCAGATTTCCTCGACAGGGTACTTGCGCAAGCGGCTGCCGCAAGAACTGACGGTGTTGCAAGGCGGGATGGGGGCTGCGGCCTTGGCGGCAGGCGTGGACCCTGTGTCGGTGCTGAACACCTTGGTCCCCCAAACGGCGCAGGCGACTGTGGTTACCTCGACAGCGATTGCAAGTGGGTCTGTGTCGATGGACCTGCGGGTCAAGGCCAAGATACAAGGCTATGAAGGCGAGGCGTGCGGGGAATGTGGCAACTACACGCTGGTGCGCAACGGCACCTGCATGAAGTGCAACACCTGCGGCGGGACATCGGGTTGTAGCTGATAGGACTTGAGATTGTTGTCCCTCCGGGCATAGTTGTTCCCAAATCGGGGTAAGGTTTTCCGATTTGGGGGCAAAGGGGCTCTGTTGCACAAATCAGCTTCAGATCGAGCTTCCCCTTCCCTTGAACGGACTCATCCAACACGTTGAGTTTGCGGCGTGCCAAGGGACGTAAAGCGGTTCAGGATCGCGGCCCTGATCTGCAGTTCGGCCACTTGCCTGTCGAAGCCACGCGCCATCACACGCTCACCGAGCAACTTGAAGCAACGCATTTTCGTTTCGACCAGACTTCGTCGATGATATCCGCTCCAACGCCTCCATATCGCGCGGCCGAGGCGGCGGGGCGAGCGGACAGTTTCGTTCCTGCCCTTTGCGCCCGGTGTGTTTTCCAGCCAAAGTCGTGCGTTCTTCCGCGAGGGTATGACGGCACATGCATCGCGGGCGGCAATGGCGGCATGACAAGCCCGAGTGTCATAGGCGCCGTCGGCGCTGACCTTGTCGATAGGCTGGTCGGGGGGGAATTGGCCCAATAATTCAGGGAGCATCGGTGCATCGCCGACCCAACTGCCCGTCACTTCGATAGCCCTGATCTCCAGCGTATCGGCGTCAATCCCAAGGTGAACCTTGCGCCCCCTGTCGGCGAATGGATGCATTCACCTGCCGGGCAACGATTGCCGAGGCTTCGAAGGCCCATGCTTCTTGGCAAACCACTCGCCTTCGCTCTCTGCTTTAATGCCAGTGCTGTCGATCAAAAGGTGCAATGCGCCCTTGCTGGGGCGATAAGGAATCGCGACGTTCAACCCCTTCTGGCGGCGCGACAGCGTGCTGAAGTCTGGCACTGCCCAATCGAGCCCAGCGAGTTCAAGCAGGCTTGCCACAAGCCCAGTCGTTTGCCTCAATGGCAAACCAAACAGCGCCTTCAACGTCAGGCATGCTTGGATGGCAGCGTCGGTGAACGTGGCAGAGCGACCCCGTCTCCCAGTGGGCTCAGCCAGCCATACCGTCTCAGGATCAAACCAGATCAGCAACGAACCGCGCCGTTTCAGGGCTGCGTTGTAAGATTGCCAGTTTGTAGTGCGGTAGGTCGGGGGTGTCGGTTTGCTCATCCAAGAGAACTAACATCTTGGAGTCACGCAGGGAATCCCTGCCGATTTGTGCAACAAAGCCGGGGGGGCACCGGTGCTGCGTGCCCTTGCCCGCGGCACAACTGAGAGGGGAGCAGTGCCGTTTTGGGGTGGGCGCAAGTGAGCGATGACCGCTTTGGTTT
>CBDTUV010000110.1:0-8772 GCA_965363575.1 uncultured Pseudorhodobacter sp.
TCTTGTTTGGCGTCAATCAGAACCACCTCTATCCCTGCGTTGGCCGAGACATAGGCAATTCCTGCCCCCATCATGCCGGCACCAATAATGCCAAGTTTCTTGACGGTTTGGTCTGGGGCGGCGGGGCGCACAGCGCCTTTTTCCAACGCCTCTTTGTTGATGAACAGGCTGCGGATCATCGCGCTGGACGAAGGGTTCATCAGCACGGATGTGAACCAGCGCGCCTCAATCTTGAGGGCCACATCAAAAGACACCAGCGCACCTTCATAGACTGCCGAGAGCAAAGCCTTGGCGGCAGGATAGACGCCCATGGTTTTGGCATGGACCATTGCGCTGGCCCCGACAAAGGTCATGAAGCCTGCCGGATGATAGGGCGCGCCGCCGGGCATTTTATAGCCCTTGGCATCCCATGGTTTCACCAGATCGGCATCCTTGGCGGCCAGCACCCATTCCTTGGCGCGGATCAACAGATCTTCGGGGGCTACCACCTCATCAATGATACCTGCGGATTTGGCAGCCTTTGGGTCGCTAAGCTTGCCTTCCAGCAAGAAGGGTGCGGCCATCATTGCGCCCATTTTGCGCACAAGGCGGGTCGTGCCGCCCGCGCCGGGGAAAATGCCGACCATAATTTCGGGCAAGCCGATTTTGGCCTTTGGGTTGTCGGCGGCGATGATGCGGTGGCACGACAACGGGATTTCCAGACCAATCCCCAACGCTGTACCCGGCAAGGCGGCGACAATCGGTTTGCCACCTTTCAGGGTTTTGGGGTCCATGCCCGCGCGTTCAATCTTGCGCAGAATGGCATGCATATTCATCACACCGTCAAAGATGCCTTTGGCCCCGCCGTCTTGGCGCATTTTGGCGATGACATTCAGGTCCATCCCGCCTGCGAAATCCTTTTTGGCGGATGTGATGATGATGCCTTTGACAGCCGTATCGGCCAACGCCTTGTCAATCAGACTGTCGAGCAAGGCAAAGCCTGCCAGCGACATCACGTTCATGGATTTTTCAGGCACATTCCAAGTGATCGTAGCGACCCCATCGGCATCCGTTTTCAGTTCAAAATCAGTCATTTGGTTTATTCCTCCGGGGATTAGATGGTCCAGCGGTTATTGTATTTATGCAAAAATGAGCCATGGGATCAAACGCGCTCAATGATCGTGGCGGCACCCATTCCGGAGGCGATGCACAAGGTTGCAAGGCCAACCTCTTTGTCGCTGCGCTCCAACTCATCCAGCAGCGTGCCGATGATGATGGCACCCGTGGCCCCCAAGGGGTGGCCCATGGCAATCGAGCCACCGTTAACGTTGACCCGTGCGGGATCTACGTTGAACGCTTGTTGAAACCGCAGCACGACTGAGGCAAAGGCTTCGTTCACCTCAAACAGATCGATATCACCGATGGTCATGCCATGGTCGGCAAGGATCTTATGGGTGACGGGCACGGGGCCGGTCAGCATGATGGTAGGGTCGGTGCCGATTTTAGCGGTAGCGCGGATGCGGGCGCGGGGTTTTAGGCCGTAGCGTTCGCCAAATTCTTTGTTGCCGATCAGCACAGCGGCGGCACCATCCACGATGCCGCTGGAATTGCCAGCGTGGTGAATGTGGTTGATGTGCGAGAGGTGCGGGTATTTCATCATCGCGATTTTATCAAAACCGGGCATCACCTCGCCCATGTCTTTGAAGGCGGGTTTCAGGCCACCAAGGCTTTGCATATCTGTGCCGGGGCGCAGATACTCGTCGCGGTCCAGAATGGTCAGGCCGTTTTGATCGGTGATCGTGATCACGGACTTGGCAAAGCGGTTTTCAGCCCAAGCCTGTGCCGCGCGTTTTTGGCTTTCCACCGCCAAAGCATCGGCCATATCGCGGGTAAAGCCGTATTCGGTGGCGATGATATCGGCGGAAATACCTTGCGGCACAAAGTAGGTTTTCATGGCAAGGCTAGGATCGACCGCAATCGCCGCCCCGTCTGACCCCATGGCCACACGGCCCATCATCTCTACGCCCCCCGCGATATAGCCCATACCAGCCCCGCCACGCACTTGATTGGCGGCGATATTCACCGCCTCCATCCCGCTGGCACAAAAGCGGTTGATGGCAAGGCCGGGGATGCGTTCATCAAGGTCCGAGGCCAGAACGGCCGACCGCGCGAGGCAGCCGCCCTGTTCGCCGACTTGGGTAACATTGCCCCAGATTACATCCTCAACCGCATGGCCTTCCAGCCCATTGCGCGATTTGACCGCGTTTAACACCTTGGCCGATAGCGCGACCGAGGTCAGTTCATGCAAAGATCCATCGGGGCGGCCTTTGCCACGGGGCGAGCGGATGGCGTCATAGATATAGGCTTCGGTCATTTGGGTTTCTCCCGGTCTTTAGGTATTGGGTGCGGCGTCTGAGGGGGTGAATCGGTCAGACAAGTTTAGCTTTTGGCCCGGTCAGAAGGATTGCCGGGCATCATGTCATAGGGGGCTTTCCAGCCCGGAAGTACTGCGATCTGGTCCAGCCAGCGGTCGATGTGCGGCCAGTCGGCGCGGTCAAAGCCAAAAGGTTCGGGGTAATAAAGGTAACCGCAGCACGACAGATCGGCGATCGTGACTTGGTCACCGACGATCCAATCAGATGTTGCGAGGTGATCGTTCAGAATTGTGTAGGACGCTTTGAGGCGGGCCTGATTGAATGCGATCACCGCCTCGGGGCGTTTCTCGGGTGGCAGAAAGTTCATCAAAAAACGGGTCGGGCCTGCGACGCCCGACAGTTTGTGATTGTCCCAAAACAACCAGCGCAAAACCTCGCGCCGCTCGGCTGCAGAGCGTCCGCCCAGCTTGCCGGTTTTGGAGCTGATATAATCGAGGATCACGCCGGATTGGGTGAGCGTCGTATCGCCATCGATTAACACAGGCACTTCGCCCATCGGGTTGATCTCACGGAATGCAGGTCTGCGGGCCTCGCCGTTAAAGAAATCGACAAAGACGGGGTCCCATTCCATATCGGCAAGGGTAAGGGCCAGCGCGGCCTTGTAGGCGTTGCCACTTTCGCCAAAGCAATAGAGTTTCGCGGTCATCAGATCGGTCTCCTTATTGAAGAACAGCGCGGGGGTTTCACACCCCCGCACCCCCGTGAGGTATTTCAGCCAAGATGAATAACGTCATAGTAACTATCCTGATCTAGCGTCATCTGTGCGGTACAGGCTGAGGAGCCGATGACCGCCCAAGGTGAAGTCGCCCCGGTCTTGATGTGAAGCTCTCACATGGGTTGGACCGATCCCCTGAACCGGGGCGCATTCTTTGGTATTTCATCTTGGCAAAAAATACCTTCAAACGGTGCCGCATGGGATGGCGCTAGCGTTTACGATCCTCCAGTTCCGAATTGAACAAGCGTAGGCGGTGGGTCAGCGTGTCTTGGTCGATCACCGAGTTGAAGTTTTCAAACAAAAACGACAGCGCCTCGCCTTCGTCCAGTCCTGCGTCGCCCGCAAAGCGTTTGAGGCGGCGGTAGCCGTCTTCGGTCATGGCGACCGGAAAGCGGCGGGTCAGGCGAAAGCGTTTTGGCATGGGCAGGCTCCGTTTGAAAAACAGGGGTAGGGTGGTGTAACCCACCTTACCTTAGAATGCCTCGGCGGCCAGTGCCATCACAGGCTCGGCCCCGCTTTCAATCCGGGCCAGGTGCATGCCCGTCGCAGGCATGTGTCGCGCCATGTAATAGCGACCTGTGGCGATTTTGGCGGCAAGAAAGTCCGCGTCGCCTGTTCCTGCATCTTGGGCCGCAAAGGCGGCTTTTGCCATCCGCGACCACATGAAGCCCAAGCAGACATGGCCCATCATGTGCATGAAATCATAGGAACCGGACAGCGCGTTGTTGGGGTTTTTCATCCCGTTTTGCATGAAATACATCGCGGCGGCTTGCAGATCTTTGGACCCTGCTTTCAGCGCATCGTTGAACGGCGCCATCCGCGCATCATCGCTGTTTTCCTTGATAAACCCTTTGATCATCTCAAAAAACGCCATGACATGCTTGCCACCATCCTGCGCCAGTTTGCGGCCCACGAGGTCGAGTGATTGAATCCCATTCGCCCCTTCATAGATTTGGGCGATACGGGCGTCACGGACAAACTGGCTCATGCCGTTTTCCTCAATATAGCCGTGGCCGCCCCAGACCTGCTGTGCTTGCACAGCCATCTCGAACCCTTTGTCGGTTTGGAACCCCTTGATGACGGGGGTCATCAGTGAGATCAGGCCTTCGGCATCGGCGTCATCCATACGGACCGAGCGGTCGATCAGATGCGCACCCCAGAAGGTGAAGGCCCGCGCCCCTTCGACAAAGCTTTTCTGATCCATCAAGTTGCGGCGGATGTCGGGGTGAACGATCAGCGGGTCGGCTGGACCTTTCGGGTTTTCGGCACCCGTGACGGCGCGGCCTTGCAAGCGGTCATTCGCATAAGCTACGGCGTTTTGATAGGCCGCTTCGGCCACCGCATAGCCTTGCAGGCCTACGCCCAAACGCGCCTCGTTCATCATGGTGAACATGGCTTTCATGCCCTTGTGCAGATCGCCCAGCAGCCAGCCTTTGGCACCGTCATAATTCATCACACAGGTTGAATTGGCGTGGATGCCCATTTTATGCTCAATCGAGCCGACCGTGACGCCGTTGCGGTCACCCAAGCTGCCATCTTCATTCACCAAGAACTTGGGGACGATAAACAGCGACACGCCTTTGATCCCGTCTGGCCCGCCTGCAGCCTTGGCAAGAACCAGATGGATAATGTTTTCGGCCAAGTCATGTTCGCCTGCCGAGATGAAGATTTTTTGCCCGGTGATTGCATAAGACCCATCGTCTTGTGGGTCGGCTTTGGTGCGCATCAGCCCCAGATCGGTGCCGCAATGCGGTTCTGTCAGGTTCATCGTACCGGTCCAGTCGCAACTGACCATCTTTGGCAAATACATCGCTTTTTGCGCATCGGTGCCATGGGTATGGATCGCGGAGTAAGCCCCGTGGGTCAGGCCTTGGTACATATTAAAGGCCATGTTGGCTGACACGAAAATCTCACCCACGGCGGTGCCCATCACATATGGCAGCCCTTGGCCTCCATAGTCTGGGTCGCAATCGAGTGCGGTCCAGCCGCCGTCTTTCATCGCCGCAAACGCCTTGTCAAAACCCGTAGGCGTGCGCACAACGCCGTTTTCCAGTGTGCAGCCTTCTTGGTCACCCGACAGGTTCAAGGGGGCCAGCACGTCACGCGCCACCTTGCCTGCCTCTTCCAGCACCGCTGAAGTGAAATCCGCCTCTAGGTCTTCGTAGCCGGGCACGCCGGTTTCGGTGACTTTCAAAACGTCTTGCAACAGAAACTGAATGTCTTGGACGGGGGCATTATAGATGGGCATCGGACTCTCCCTGAAAATGGTCTTGGTGCGGCCGGATTGGGCAGCAGTTTAGGCGGCGGATTGGGTCTTGGTGGTGCTACCTGTATTGGCGGAATAGGTTTGAAACATCTCTGCCCCGCCCGCCAACTCAGACTTTAATTCGGCAATAGCCTCGATCAACTCATCGCGTTGCTGTTCCATTTGGGCCAAACGATCTTGGGCCAAGGAATAGGTCCGCAGGTATTGCGAACGCTCGGATCCTTCGAGGTCATACATGTCCAGCAATTGCCGGATGTCTTCGAGGCTGAAGCCAAAACGCTTGCCGCGCAGGATCAGCTTTAGACGCACGCGGTCGCGGCGGTTGAACAAACGTTTGGTCCCCTCACGTTTCGGAAAGATCAACTCTTTCGCCTCATAAAAGCGCAGGGTGCGCGGGGTCACATCGAAGGCATCACACATTTCGCGGATCGTCATCAGGTCATTTGTCGTCATCACATTTCTCACAGTTACCAAGTTACGGGTTGAGCAGGCCAAGTTCGGCCGCTTCCCTTAGGTCACATGGTATCGTTGCGATCAGCTTACCAGATCAATTGACGTTAACGTCACTGTGACGTGGCGTCAGATCCAAGGGTGACGCGGTGTCAGCCCCAAAATGCCAAGGTTAGGGATCAGATTTCTTTGGCGGCGGTGTCGCGAAGCGTGCGCAAATCGGCGATTGTCACGTCAAGTTCGCTACGCTGGCGGTCCAGTTCTTCAAGCTGTCGGTCGGCGAGATCGATCCACGCCTGCAATTGCCGCTTGTCGCCTTTTTGGCGATAGATCATCAGCCATTGGCGGATTTCTTCTAGGCTGAACCCGAAACGTCTGCCGCGCAGAATAAGGGTCATGCGCGCGACCTCACGTGAGCCATACCAACGCGCGCGGCCTTCTTTTTCAGGCTCAATAAGTTCAATATATTCGTAATAGCGCAAGGTGCGCGGCGTGACGTCAAACTTGGCGCACATTTCTTTAAAGCTGAGACGCGTGTCTGCCATATCGATTTCTCCCTTGCTACAAAGACTAAGCCTATGTCTGCGACAGTGCAATCACTGGCGGCGCATTTGCGCGTAGGGCTTGCGGCTTGGCCGCCAATGGGGAACATGGCGGTAACCAAGGATGGGCCAGAAATGACTGATAGCAAAAAATTCGTACGCCAATTTATTGAGGCCTTGCCCCATAGCCTAGCTTTGGGGATGGAGTTGGAGATGCTGAAAGACGGTGTTGCCGTGGTTTCCATGCCGTATGATACCCGGTTTATCGGCGATCCAGCCACGGGGGTCATTCACGGGGGCGCGGTTTCGGCATTGATGGACACGGCGTCGGGGGCGGCGGTAATGTGCCATCCGTCGCAACCCGCATCGACAGCGACGATTGATCTGCGGATTGACTATATGCGCCCGGCGACCCCCGGCCAACGCATCACCGCGCGGGCCGAGTGTTACCATGTCACCCGGTCTGTCGCCTTTGTGCGCGTCATCACCACGGATGAGGACAGCGAGCGGCCTGTGGCCACAGCAACCGGCGCCTTTACGATTGAACGCGCAAAAGGAGTGGTGGCATGAGTGATGTGATCAAGCGGCGGCCCCGCCCAGAACCCGTACAAGTGATCAAACAGCGCCGCGATGCCGCCTTGCGCCGTTTGGTGGACGGCGTGCCTTATATTCAGTTTCTGGGGATCAAGTTTGATCGGCGCGGGGATGAGTTGACGGCTGTGCTGCCGTTTGACGAAAAGCTGATTGGCAACCCGATTCTGCCTGCGATTCACGGTGGGGTGACCGCGGCGTTTCTAGAGGTTGCTGCGATTATTGAGCTGAGCTGGTCGATGATGTGGGAGGATATGGAGCGAGGCAAGATTGACGCAGCGACCCCTGACCCATTGGCCCCCGACCCGATGACTGCATTGCGCCTGCCAAAAACGATTGATTTTACTGTGGATTATCTGCGATCAGGCCTGCCCCGCGATGCCTATGCACGGGCGCGGATCAACCGGTCTGGACGGCGCTATGCGTCGGTGCATGTCGAGGCGTGGCAAGACAATCGCAGCCGCTTGTTTGCCCAAGCCACCGGACATTTCCTGATGCCCACGCGTGAGGATGAGACGGCCGCGACTGGGTTGCTTTCCACCTGATGCAGACAGCCGAGATCACCCATGCCCGCGTTTTGCGGGTAGCTGTCCCCATCGTTTTGGCAAACGTGACCGTGCCGCTTTTGGGCGCGGTGGACACGGCTGTGGTGGGCCAAATAGGCCTGCCCGCGCCAATTGGAGCGGTGGGGTTGGGGGCGATTATCCTGTCGTCGGTCTATTGGATCTTTGGCTTTTTGCGGATGGGGACGACTGGGTTGACCGCCCAAGCCTTTGGGGCGGGCGACAAGGCGGAAGGCACCGCGATTTTGCTGCGGGCGTTGATGATTGGGGCGGCGGCGGGGGTATTTTTCATTCTGGTGCAAGTGCCGCTGTTTTGGGGCGCATTGTGGCTGTCACCGGGCAGCGAGGCGGTGGAGGGATTGGCGCAATCTTATCTGCGCCTACGGATTTGGGGGGCGCCTGCAACCATTGCGCTTTACGCGATAACGGGATGGTTGATCGCGACCGAGCGGACGCGGTCGGTGCTGATCCTGCAAATCTGGATCAACGGGGTGAATATTGGGTTGGATTTGTGGTTCGTTCTGGGGCTTGGCTGGGGTGTTGAAGGGGTTGCGATTGCCACTTTGATTGCTGAATGGACGGGGCTGGCCTTTGGGCTGTGGCTGTGTCGTGCGGCCTTTGGGGCAGCCCTTGCGCCTGCCTTGGCGCGGTTGCGCGATGCGGCGGCGCTGCGGCATATGGCGGTGGTCAATGGCGACATCATGATCCGGTCGGTGCTGCTGCAAATCAGCTTTACCAGCTTTTTGTTTTTGGGCGCGGGGCAGGGCGATGTGACACTGGCGGCCAATCAGGTGCTGATGCAGTTTTTGACAATTGCCGCGTTTTTCCTGGATGGGTTTGCGTTTTCTGCGGAGGCGCTGGTGGGCCAGGCCGTGGGCGCGCGGTCGGTGCGGGCTGCGCGGCGGGCGTCTTTGGTCAGTACGCAATGGGGCGTGGGGGCGGTTGTCTGCCTGTCGCTGGTCTATCTTGCCGCCGGGCCAGCGCTGATTGACCTGATGACCACCGCGCCCAATGTGCGGTTTGTGGCGCGTGAGTATTTGCCATGGCTGGTGGCGGCCCCCGTGGTGGGTGTTTGGGCATGGATGCTGGACGGCATTTTCATCGGGGCCACGCTGACACGGCAAATGCGGCAAGCGATGTTGGTGTCGGTGCTGGCCTATGCAGCCGCCTTGGTGGTTCTGGTGCCGCTTTGGGGCAACCATGGGCTTTGGGCAGCGTTGATGGTTTTGAA
>CBDTUV010000111.1:0-8691 GCA_965363575.1 uncultured Pseudorhodobacter sp.
GATGCCAAGCTGATGCTGGGCCGCACCCCCGGCAGCATTGAGGCGATCCGCCCGATGCGCGACGGGGTTATCGCCGATTTTGAAGCCGCTGAAGAGATGATCAAGCATTTCATCCGCAAGGTGCACAAACGCACGACATTTTCTAAACCCAAGATCATCGTTTGTGTGCCGCATGGCGCAACCCCCGTTGAAAAGCGTGCGATCCGTCAATCTGTGCTTTCAGCAGGCGCACGCCGCGCGGGCCTGATTGCCGAACCGATTGCTGCGGCGATTGGCGCGGGCATGCCGATCACCGATCCCACCGGCAACATGGTGGTTGATATCGGCGGCGGTACGACCGAGGTCGCGGTTCTGTCTTTGGGTGACATCGTCTACGCCCGCTCGGTCCGCGTTGGCGGTGACCGGATGGATGAGGCGATCATCAGCTATTTGCGCCGCCACCAAAACCTGTTGGTTGGCGAATCCACTGCTGAACGTATCAAAACCAGTATCGGCACCGCACGGATGCCCGATGATGGGCGTGGCAGCTCGATGACCATCCGTGGCCGCGACCTATTGAACGGCGTGCCCAAGGAAACTGAGATTAACCAAGCCCAAGTGGCCGAAGCGCTGGCCGAACCTGTGCAGCAAATCTGCGACGCGGTGATGCAAGCGCTAGAGGCGACACCGCCAGATTTGGCCGCTGACATCGTAGACCGTGGCGTGATGCTGACGGGCGGTGGGGCATTGCTGGGCGATCTGGACCTTGCGCTGCGCGAGCAGACGGGGCTGTCAGTTTCGGTCGCTAACGAATCCTTGAACTGCGTGGCCCTTGGCACCGGCAAGGCGTTGGAGTACGAAAAACAACTCCGGCATGTCATTGATTACGACAGCTGATTTTTGGGCCAAGGCACGGCCTGCCCTTTGACGCGAGGCTTTGGTGGCAAAGAACCGCACATCACCGGATGAATACACCCGCCCCCTGCGCCGGATCATGGTCGGGGTGCTGGTGTTTGCCTTGTTGGCGTTGTTTTTGGTCTGGCGGATCGACAGCCCACGGGTGGAACGGTTCCGCACAGCGCTTGTCGACCGGATGGTGCCCAGCTTTGAATGGGCATTGGTGCCGGTAACCAAAACAGTCGATATGTTCGAGAGCTTTCAGTCTTACGCCTATCTTTACGACCAGAACCAGGAGCTGCGCCGCGAATTGCAGCAGATGAAGGCATGGAAAGAGGCGGCGTTGCAGCTGGAACAGAAAAACGCCCGGCTGATGGATTTGAACCAAGTGCGGCTGGACCCCAAGCTGACCCATGTGACAGGTGTTGTGCTGGCCGATAGTGGCAGCCCGTTTCGGCAATCGGTTTTGCTGAATGTAGGTGCGCGCGATGGGGTGCGCGACGGGTGGGCCACGATGGATGGCATTGGCCTTGTTGGCCGCATTTCCGGGGTGGGTGACCGCACATCGCGGGTGATTTTGCTGACTGACAGCAACAGCCGTATTCCTGTGGTTGCACAACCGTCGGGCCAGCGCGGGCTCCTCTCGGGTGACAACACCTCGCGCCCACCGTTGGAGTTTGTTGAAAAGCCAGATTTGGTGCGCCCCGGCGATCAAGTTGTAACCTCGGGCGATGGGGGGGTATTTCCGGCGGGGCTGTTGGTAGGCACGGTCGTTCAAGGCAATGACCGCCGGTTGCGTGTAACCCTTTCGGCCGATTATGAACGTCTGGAATTTCTGCGCGTATTGCGGTCGCATGCGGTGGACCCCATCACGGACGCTGGCAGCTTGATCGCCGTACCTGCATCCGACGCACCCAGCGTGCTGACCGAAGCGCCAGCCCAAGTGGGGCCGTGATGGTGACGGATATGCGCAGCAGTGTTTGGTTTTACCGGATCGGCTTTATGGCGATTGCAGTGGCTTTGCTGTTTTTCAAAATGCTTCCCCTTGGCAGCATTGCAGGCGATTGGCCCGGCCCTGACTTGATGCTGTGCTTGATGCTGGCATGGGTCACGCAACGCCCCGACCATTTGCCGATGGGATTGGTCGCCGTTGTGGTTTTGGCCGAGGATATGATCTTGATGCGCCCACCGGGTTTGTGGACCGCCCTGGTGGTCATTGCGACGGAATTTCTGCGCGCCCGGTCCGCCTTGACCCGCGAATTGGGGTTTGCTGCGGAATGGTTGCTGATTGCGGGCGTGATGGTTGCGATGTTGCTGGCGTACCGTCTGGTTTTCGCGGTCGCCTTTATGACGCAGCCGGGGTTTGGCTTTGCTTTTGCGCAGACGGTAGGGTCTATTTTGATGTATCCTGTGATCGTCTGGCTGCTGCGCGTGGTGCTTCATTTGCGCAAACCGGCTGCCGGCGAAGTCGATGGAATGGGGAGACGGCTATGAGACGATCCGCCCGCGATACAGACGAAAGCGCACGCAAAGTCACCCGGCGCGGGTTGCTATTGGGTGGGTCCATGGCCGCTGTGGTGGCTGTGCTGGGCGCACGTATGCGTCACATGCAGGTCGATCAGGCCGATGAGTTTCGTCTGTTGGCCGAGGACAACCGTATCTCTATCCGCCTGATCCCGCCGGCCCGCGGCCTGATTTATGACCGCAATGGCAAGCTGATTGCCGGAAACGAACAAAACTACCGCGTTGTGATCAGCCGCGATGATGCGGGCAATGTCGAAGATGTGCTGAACCGCTTGTCCGGTATTTTGCCCATCTCGACCGAAGATTTTGACCGCGCGCTGAAAGAGGCCCGGCGCCGCAGCCCCTTGCCGATCATCGTGTCAGACCGCCTGACCTGGGACGATGTGTCCAAGGTTGCGATAAATGCCCCTGCCCTGCCCGGCGTTTCGCCCGAAGTGGGCCTCAGCCGGATCTATCCGCGCGATATCGATTTTGCCCATGTGGTGGGTTATGTCGGGCCGGTCAGCGAAGGTGATCTTGCAAAGCTGGATGAACCTGACCCTTTGCTACAAACCCCCAAGTTTCAGATCGGCAAAATCGGTGTTGAAACCTGGATGGAGGACGAGCTGCGCGGCAAGGCCGGCAACCGCCGGGTTGAGGTGAATGCCGTTGGCCGCGTCATGCGCGAATTGGGCCGCCAAGAAGGTGTGGCCGGCGGCGATATCCGGCTGACCATTGATGTCGATGTCCAAAACTATGTGCAGGCCCGGCTGGCAGAGGAATCGGCAGCCGTGGTGGTGATGGATGTGAACAACGGCGACATTTTGTCGATCGTCTCCTCACCGTCCTTCGATCCAAACCTGTTTGTGCGCGGTATTTCGCACAAGGATTACAATGCCTTGACGTCGAATGACCACACGCCACTGGCCAATAAATCCGTGGCAGGCGCCTATCCCCCCGGATCAACGTTCAAAATGGTTACCGCTTTGGCGGCACTTGAGGCGGGGGTGATTACCACCGCGACCTCTGTCTCGTGCCCCGGCTATTATGAGGTAGGTGGGCGTAAGTTTCACTGCTGGAAGCGCGGCGGCCATGGCCGTGTGTCGCTGGACCGCGCTTTGGCCGAAAGCTGCGATGTTTATTTCTATGAAATCGCGATGAAGGTTGGCATCGACAAAATCGCTGAAATGGGCCGCAAGCTTGGACTAGGAGAGCGCCATGACATCCCCATGTCGGCGATCACCGAAGGCTTGATGCCCAACAAAGCCTGGAAGGTGGAGCGCTATAAGAAAGATTGGGTTATTGGTGATACGGTCAACGCCTCTATCGGCCAAGGCTATGTTTTGTCGTCGCCCCTGCAACTTGCGGTGATGACCGCACGGATCGCCAGCGGCAAATCCGTCTCGCCCCGGCTTATCCACAGCGTCAGTGACGTTTTGGTACCAGAAAATTCAGGGGCTGACTTGGGCTTAAGCCCGAAGCTTTTGAACGCAGTACGGCAAGGCATGGAAGCGGTGAGCAACAGCCAGCGCGGAACGGCCTATTCGTCGCGTGTTGATGACAAGGCACTGCGGATGGCCGGCAAAACCGGCACCAGCCAAGTCCGCAACATCAGCGCCGCCGAACGCGCGCGCGGCGTGATCAGCAACGCCGATCTGCCTTGGAACCGGCGCGACCATGCCCTGTTTGTTGGCTATGCGCCCTATGACGCGCCACGCTATGCGGTGGCGGTGGTGGTTGAACATGGTGGGGGTGGGTCAACGGCCGCCGCCCCAATCGGACGGGACGTGCTGCTGCGCGCGCTCAGCGATGGAATCCCGCCGGCGTCCGCTTATCCAGCATCCCAGCGAAATCGGATCGACACGATGCACCGCAACCTGATTTTGCGCGATGCGGATGGGAAGAACCCCGAAAGCACCCGCGCATGAGCTTTCTAGAATACCGCCTAAAAACCGTCCCCACTGGGGCGTCAAAGATTTTGCATGTCAACTGGGCGCTTGTGATCTTGTTGATCGCCATCGCCTCCGTTGGGTTCTTGATGCTCTATTCAGTGGCTGGTGGACGCATGGAGGTTTGGGCAGAGCCGCAGATCAAACGCTTTGTCGTAGGCCTTGCCGTGATGCTGATGGTCGGCTTTGTCCCGATTTGGTTTTGGCGCAACATGGCAGGACTTGCCTATGTGTTGTCGCTGCTCTTGCTGTTGGGGGTCGAGTTTTTTGGTTCGGTCGGCATGGGCGCACAGCGTTGGATCGAACTTGGCCCCTTGCGGTTGCAGCCCTCTGAATTATCCAAGATTACCTTGGTTATGCTGCTTGCCGCCTATTACGACTGGCTTGATATTCGCAAAACCTCGCATCCACTATGGGTACTTATTCCAGTAATCTTGATCCTGATACCCACGGCTTTGGTCTTGGTTCAACCTGACCTTGGCACAGCACTTTTGCTGATGCTGGGTGGCGCCGTCGTGATGTTTTGTGCGGGCGTCAGCTGGTATTATTTTGGTGCGGTTGCGGCCATGCTTGGCGCGGCTATTACCGCTGTATTCACATCGCGCGGAACCGATTGGCAATTGCTGAAAGACTATCAATATCGCCGCATTGACACGTTCCTAGACCCGTCAAATGACCCTTTGGGGGCGGGATATCACATCTCTCAGGCCAAAATCGCGCTTGGCTCGGGTGGCTGGGCGGGGCGCGGGTTTATGCAAGGCACGCAAAGCCGCTTGAACTTTTTGCCTGAAAAACACACCGACTTTATCTTTACGACCTTGGCCGAAGAATTCGGCTTTATCGGCGCCTTCTCTCTCCTGATACTTTACGCCTTGGTTTTGGCGTTTTGTATTTCCAGCGCGGTTCAGAACAAGGACCGCTTTGCAAGCCTTGTAACCCTTGGCATTGCGGCCACGTTCTTTTTCTATTTTGCGATCAACATGCTAATGGTGATGGGCTTGGCCCCTGTTGTCGGCGTGCCTCTACCCCTTGTATCTTATGGCGGCTCGTCGATGCTGGTGCTACTTGCCGCTTTTGGACTGGTGCAAAGCGCGCACATCCACCGCCCGCGCTAGGGACCACTGATGATTTCAGGTATTTAAGCCAAGATGAAATAGCGAACCGCGCGTTGCCTTTCATCTTGGTCCCAAATAGCTAAGGCCCATATGGCGCGAGGATAGAGGTAAACAAATGATCACCATTTACTTTGCTGCAGGACAGGCGCGTTGGCCAAGTTACGAAGGCCCGTTGCACACGGCACTGGCCGAGGCAGGGATTGCCGCCACCTTATCGCCTGAATGCCCAGACCCTGCGCAAGTGGACTACATCATCTTTGCACCAGGCGGCGAAATTGATGATTTTGCCCCCTTTACCCGCTGCAAGGCGGTGTTGAACCTATGGGCCGGGGTGGAAAAGATTGTTGGCAATCCAACCTTGACCCAACCGCTTTGTCGGATGGTTGATCCAGCGTTGACAGCTGGCATGGTCGAATGGGTTTTGGGCCACGCTTTGCGCCATCATCTTGGGATGGACCGCCACATCGTTAACCCCACTCATATCTGGGACCCGACCTGCCCGCCCATTGCGTCCGAGCGCCCTGTGGCTGTGTTGGGCTTGGGGGCCTTGGGCCAAGCCTGTGCTGCGGCCTTGCAGCAGGTCGGCTTTCCGATCCGCGGGTGGAGCAGGACGCAAAAGCATATCCCTAGCCTCGCAACTTTTCACGGTGCTGATGGATTGAAAGCCGCGCTCTCGGGGGCCGAGATTGTCGTGCTCTTGCTGCCAAAGACAGCAGCAACCGAGAATATTCTAAACCATGAAACGCTGGCCTTGCTCGCACCAGGTGCTGCGATTTTGAACCCCGGGCGCGGGCAATTGATTGATGATGCAGCCCTTTTGGCCGCGTTGACGCAAGGCAGCCTTGGACACGCCACTCTGGATGTGTTTCGCGAAGAGCCCTTGCCCGCCACACATCCCTTTTGGTCGCATCCGCGTGTCACCGTCACCCCCCATATTGCCGCTGAAACCCGCCCCAACAGCGCATCGCGCGTGGTCGTGGACAACATTCGCCGGGGCGAGGCAGGCTTGCCGTTCCTACATTTGGTCGATCGCACACGCGGCTATTGACCAAATACCCGAACTTTCCCCAATTTGGGGGCTGGATTTGCAACAAACCCCACGTTAGCTTTTTGACCAACTGGTTAGGGATGGCGTTCTTGATGTTGCGTCCGCGCAGGCCCCGCCATTGCCAAAGAATTGGGACAGCACGGCACAACGCCGCGCCTCAGGGAGAGTGTGACATATGCCGGGAAATCTGACCTCAGACGCCTTGAAAGCTGCAGCTTCCAAAGGCGAAATTGATACCGTCTTGGTTGCCGCCATTGATATGCAAGGCCGCTTGGTCGGCAAGCGGTTTCATGTGCAGAACTTTCTGGACAGCGCGTGGCAAGAAACCCATTGCTGCAACTACATCATCGCCACGGATATGGAGATGAATACGGTGCAAGGCTATAAATCCACCTCATGGCAGGCGGGTTACGGCGATTATGTGATGAAGGCCGATATGACCACCTTGCGCCGCATCCCATGGCTTGATGGCACGGCACTGGTGCTGTGTGACCTGCTTGATCACCACACCCACACCCCTGTCCCCCATTCGCCGCGCGCGGTTTTGCAGGCGCAGGTTGCCCGCGCCAAGGCGCTTGGGTTTGATGCGATGATGGCGACGGAACTGGAGTTCTATCTGTTTGAAAACTCCTATGACTCTTTGCGTGACTGCTATCAGCGCACCGGCCAATTGCGCGACCTGCAACCCATTTCGCCACATAATGAAGATTACCAACTGTTCCAAACCACCAAGGAAGAGGAGGTCATGCGCGCTTTGCGCAACGGGCTTTATGGCGCGGGCATTCCCGTCGAATGTTCCAAGGGCGAGGCTGACGCGGGCCAAGAAGAAATCAACATCCGCTATTCCGATGCTTTGGACACCGCGGACAACCATGTGATCACCAAGCAGGCCACCAAGGAAATCGCGTGGTCCAAGGGCCGCTCGGTCACCTTCATGGCCAAATATGACCATCGCCGTGCCGGATCCTCCAGCCATGTGCATCAATCCTTTTGGACCAATGGCAAACCCGCGTTCCAAGACACAAGCGACCCGCACGGCATGTCTGCCACGATGAAGCATTTTCTTGCAGGCCAGTTGGAACATATAGGCGATATCACCGCGTTCCTTGCCCCGTATGTGAACAGCTACAAACGCTTTACCGTGGGCATGTTTGCGCCCACCAAAGCGGTGTGGAGCCGCGACAACCGCACTGCGGGCTTTCGGGTCTGTGGTGAAGGGACCAAAGGCGTGCGCGTCGAATGCCGGATCGGCGGCGCCGATCTGAACCCTTATATGGCGATGGCTGCACTTTTGGCGGCAGGCCTTGATGGAATTGAACGCAAATTGCCGCTGGAGCCTGAACTGACCGGCGACATGTATCACACCGACAACATCCGCGCCTTGCCTGGCACCTTGGCCGAAGCGGCAGCGCGAATGCACGGGTCCGCCATGCTGCGCGCGGCCTTTGGCGATGATGTGATCGACCACTACCACCACGCCGCCCAGTGGGAGGTCGCCGAACATAACCGCGTGGTCACTGATTTTGAGGTGAGCCGCTTGATGGAACGGGCCTGAATGATCACGGCCATTGACCATTTGGTGCTGACTGTCCGTTCACCTCAGGCTTCGGTGGATTTCTTTGCGCGCGCTTTGGGTTTGGAACCCATCCAGTTTGGTGAGGGCCGTTTGGCGCTGCGGGTGGGCGATCAAAAGATCAACCTCCAAACCCTCGGCCAAGAGGTCCGCAACCACGCCTGCATCGGGTCGGGCGATCTGTGCTTGCTGACGGATACACCGATTACCGATGTGACGGCCCAACTGACATCAGCAGGGATTGCCATTGTCGAGGGTCCAGTGCAGAAATCCGGTGCGCGCGGGCCCATCACTTCGGTCTATTTCAATGACCCCGACGGAAACCTGATCGAAATCAGCCGGTACACTGACCCGGCACCGACGCCCCTATGAGGATAACATGACCAAACCCATTTCCTTGATTTCCCCCGTTGATGGCAGCACCTACGCCACCCGCACCCCGCTGCCGCGTCCGGAGGCTGAGGCCTGCGCCGCCCGTGCGCGCGCCGCCCAAAAAGCATGGGCCGCCCGCCCTTTGACCGAGCGGATTGCACTGGTCAAGGCTGGTGTCGCCGAGTTGGACAAGATCAAGGACACGCTGGTCGAAGAACTGGCGTGGCAAATGGGCCGCCCCACCCGCTATGGCGG
>CBDTUV010000112.1:0-8684 GCA_965363575.1 uncultured Pseudorhodobacter sp.
GGCCAATCGCGATGATGCCTGCCAAAATACCCGGCCCCAGAATGGCAACCAGCAATAGCGCCCAAATGAGCGAGTTGATAGAGCGTGAAGCCACGATGATAAACAGCGCGATAGGCCGCAGAAATGTGGCCGAGGGGGTGGTGTTGCGCGCCGCCATAAAGGCCACCGGCACCGCCAGAATAACGCCCAACATCGTGCCGAGTGTGGCCATATTCAGCGTGTCCCACAAAGGGATCATCAATTCCGGCACATAAGACAGTCTTGGCGGCCACATCCTGCCCCCAATGTCGGCGGCCTGTTTCGGCGCATCTTGAACGAAAAACCAAATGGTGCCCTCGTTCATCACCTGCCAGCAATAGACAAAGCCTGCGACCATACACAGCCAAAAGACCCAGATCAGCAGCTTGGTTTTGGGCGTGCGATACTGCCATACCTTTGGAAAATCACCAGTCATTGCAAAAACTTCCGCAGATAAGAGGAGCCATATTCAGCGACCAAAACGATGCCGATGATAATCAGCAAAATCGCCCCCGCGCTGTCATACTCATAACGATCAATCGCGGTGTTTAGCGTAGCCCCAATGCCGCCTGCCCCCACGATCCCAATCACCGCACTTTCGCGAAAATTGATGTCGAACCGATACAGCGACAGGCCAATCAGGCGCGGCATGACCTGCGGCTGCACCGCGTAATTGATCAACTGCCCCCAGCTTGCCCCTGTGGCGCGAATCGCTTCGGCTTGGGATTCGTCAATGTCTTCAATATCTTCGGCCAGCAGCTTGGCGATAAAGCCGATGGTCGCAAAGGTCAGCGTCAGGAAGCCTGCAAACGGGCCAAAGCCAAACATCGCCACAAAAAAGATCGCGACGATCACTTCTTGCAGCGCTCGGCTGACGGCGATGATGGATCGGCAGACGTAATACACTGGGCGCGGGGCGAGGTTGCGCGCGGCACCAATGCCGATGGGAATGGAAATCGCGATACCGATGATGGTTGAGGTGAAGGTCATCGTCAGGCTTTCGATCAAGCCACCACGAATATCGGACCAACGCGAAGTAAAATCAGGCTGCAAGAACCCTTGGACAAAGCGCAAGCCGCGTTCGGCCCCCGCGATGATGCGTTCCCAATTGGCGTCGATCGACCCGATGGCCAGCACAAACCAAACCAGCACGCCGATTTGCAGGCCAATCCGCCAGCCCCGATGTTTGAATATCTGCGGCGGGCGCTTCCATGTTGTCGGATAGCTGGTCATACGCCAAGCCTTGAAATTTCGCGGGCGGCATCACGCTCGGCTTGATCATCCTCTTGCGCGCCATTGCGCATCGCGGTCCAATCTTCGGCACCGTAAATCGTGGTCAGCACGTCCTCGGTCAACTGATCGGGCGTGCCGTCAAACACCACAGCCCCGGCCCGCAAACCAATGATCCGCTGCATGAATTGCTGGGCGAGCGGCACATCATGGATGTTCACAATCGCAGGCAAATCGCGTTCTTGGCAAATCTCAATCAACAGGCGCATGATCTGACGGCTGGTTTTGGGGTCAAGGCTGGCGGTGGGTTCATCGACCAACAACAATTCGGGTTCTTGTGACAGCGCACGCGCAATCCCGACCCGCTGACGCTGCCCACCCGACAGCGCATCGGCGCGTTTGTCGGCATGGTCAATCAGGCCAACCCGGTCCAGCAAACGGTAGGCCCGTTCCACATCCGATCCCGGATAGCGCCTTGAAAAGCTTTGCCAAAACGACACATAGCCCAACCGCCCTGACAGCACGTTTTCCATCACCGTCAGCCGTTCCACCAGCGCATATTCTTGAAAAATCATACCAATGCGGCGCCGCGCCCGGCGCAGATCGCCAGCGCCCAGACCCACCAGATTGGTGCCATTCAGCTTAATCGCCCCCGAGGTCGGTTCCACCAGCCGGTTCACACAACGGATAAGCGAAGATTTCCCTGCCCCCGATGGCCCGATCAGCCCAACAACCTGGCCTTTTTCAACGGTGAATGACACGTCCGACAAGGCTTTGTCGCCGGTCTTGTAGGTTTTGGTCAGGTGTTCGACGCTCAGCATGGCATTCCCGCATAAAAAAGGTGTCCGGGGCCAAAGGCTGGCCCCGGTTTCAACGTGTTTTCAAAGACTTACTGACAAGCGTAGGAAACGCCGTTCGCCTCATCAATTTGGCGGATCACGGCCCAGTTGTCCTTGAAGGTGATCGGAATGAACTGGCCCTCACCCGATTTTTCAAACTCGGTTTGCAAGGATGAACCTTCCCATTCAAAGCTGAAGAATGCGGCCTTTATCTTTTCCTGAAGCTCTGGTGTCAGGTTATAGGCGACGCCGTAGCCCGTCGTGGGAAATGTTTGCGAGGTGTACAGCACCTTCAGTTGATCAGCTTTCACCACATCGCGGTCGATCATCCGGGCTTTGACCGAATTGGCAATTGCCGCCGCGTCATAATCCTTGTTCGCCACGCCAAGCACCGAATTGTCATGTTTGCCTGAGAAAACCGGTTCGTAATCACGGCCCGATTCAAGGTCAAATTCAGCTTTCAGCAAGGCTGAAGGAGCTTTGAAACCGGAATTTGACGTTTCCGCGGTAAAGGCCATTTTGCGGCCCTTGATGCCCGCTACATCCTCAATCCCCGAACCGGGATAGGTGATGATTTCCATTTCATAGCCAAAAGAGCCATCCTTGGAAGCCATGATGGTGAACGGGCGAAAGCCCGCACAGGCCACAGCCAAAGGATTGGACCCGGTGTTGAAACCCGCAATGTGCAAACGGCCCGCACGCATCGCCTCAATCTGGGCGGCGTTGTTGCCGACCGGGAAGAATTGCACCTTTTTGCCGGTTACTTTTTCCAAATGGGTCAGAAAATCAGACCAAGCGGTCGCATAGACGGCTGGATCTTCAACAGGGGTGTAGGCAAAGATCAGGGTGTCTGGGTCCACCAGCTGTGCCGGATCGGTTGGAATATCGGCAAGCATATCGCCATCCGTGTCCGTGTAGCGGCTATCCAGTGTGAACTCTGCCTGCGCGGCACCGGCGCACAGAACCATGGCCGCAGCCGTAAGCATAAGATGTTTCATAATATCGTCTCCCTTGTTCTGTCGGACATAGAATTTGCCTATGTCGGTCACGTCATCGTTTTGCGACAGGTTTATAACAAGTTAAAGACTGGTCGATAAATCAGCATCGCGTCAACCTTGGCGTTGACCGTAGGAAATAAATTTAGTCGAATTGGAAGCTTTGGTTTGGAGCAACGGACAAAGGTGGATGTCGCCGGGACATCTCCGGCCCTGCGTGTCGCGGCGCACCAATCGGCCTCGGTACCGTAAGCCCCCACAAGAATCGCATTGCTACTTGCCAGAACACCCAGCGCCGTGCGCATAGCCTCGCTTTGCACGCTGAACGGTGCAAAGGTTTAGCCCAACGGGGCCGCAAACAAGTATATCGACCGGCCGCAGCGCCGCTGTTCAGCAATGCGTGCGCTAGGCCCCGCCGGGTTCGATGGTCGGGCCATTGGTGTGGCCGATCATCGCGTCACTTTTCACGCGACCAATCGCGCAGCCGCGCCACATAGCGCGCCATCGTGTCAATTTCCAAGTTCACATGGTCACCCAGCGCCACCTCACCCCAAGTCGTCGCTATTTGGGTATGTGGGATAAAGTTGATCCCAAAGTCAGCGCCGTCCACCTCATTCACTGTCAAGGATGTGCCGTTCAGCGCAACCGAGCCTTTTGGCGCAATAAAGCCTGCCAAGGCATGCGGTGCGCGAAAGGTGACGCGCGTGCTGTCGCCTTCACGGCGCAGGCCCACCACCTCAGCCAGACCATCAACATGGCCAGATACGATATGGCCGCCCAGTTCATCCCCAACTTTCAACGCGCGTTCAAGGTTCAGGCGTTTGCCGGGCGTCCAGCCCGCAATGTTGGTCTTGCTGACCGATTCCGCGCTGATTTGCACATCAAACCAGTTTTGCTGCGCGCCACCATGCGTCGCGCCCAAGGCAATCACCGTCAAACACACCCCATCACAGGCAATGGATGCCCCAATATCAATGCCGCCGATGTCATAGCCCGTCCCAATCCGGGCGCGCAAATCGCCCTTTTGCTCTAGCTCCAAAACCCGGCCAATATCTGTGACGATGCCTGTAAACATGCCCTACTCCTGAATTGATCCCCAAGGCCTAGCCTTGCAGCCAGCCCCATGCAAGCACCGCCGCACCCAGCACACTGCCATATTTCTGCCGACCTTAAACGCCATGGTCGTTGGGTGCAGACAGTTTCCCCTTTACCAAGGCCGCAAAATGCATTGCAAAGGCAAAAAGGATTGTGATGCGCGTATCTGGTAAAAATCGTCGTTTTTTATTGCTGCAAGGACCGCATGGCCCGTTCTTTGCGCAATTGGGCGCGATGCTGGCGCAATCGGGGGCGCAAGTGTGGCGCGTAGGCTTTAACTGCGGCGACCGTGTTTTTTGGCCCAATCCTGCCAATTACATTCCCTTTCGCAGCAGTGTTGAGGATTGGCCGACCGCGTTTTCAGCCCTGATCGACACAATGCAGATCACTGATATTGTGCTGTACGGCGATACCCGCCCGATCCACGCCTATGCGGTGCAGATCGCCAAAAAGGCTGGGATTTGCGTGCATGTTTTTGAAGAAGGCTATCTGCGCCCCCATTGGGTGACCTATGAGCGGGGCGGCTCCAACGGCAACTCTCGGCTGATGGACTTGACGCTGGCCCAAATGCAAACCGACCTTGCCCATTGCGATATGGACCTGCCCGATGCCCCGGCCCGCTGGGGCGACATGCGCCAGCACATCACTTGGGGCGCGCTCTATCATTGGTTCGTGCTGACCGGGTTTTGGGATTATCGCAACTATCGCCCACACCGCGCGCTTACCGTGGGGCAGGAATTTTTATTGTATTGCAAACGACTGGTGCTGCTGCCGTTTCACCGTTGGGAAAGGATGCTGGCCAGTTTTCGTATCAAACACGGCGGCTTTCCCTATCATCTTGTCTTGCTGCAACTGGAACATGACAGCAGTTTTCAAAGGCACTCGCCCTTTTCGACGATGACCCAGTTTTTGGGGCTGGTCATGGAAGGCTTTGCCAAAGGGGCCGCCCCCCATCACCACCTCGTGTTTAAGGCGCATCCACTGGAAGATGGTCGTGTTCCCGTAGCGCGCGAAATCCGGCGCTTGGCCAAATTGCACGGCGTGTCGGGCAGGGTGCATTTCGTGCGGGGCGGCAAATTGGCAGCCCTTTTGAACCATGCAAGGTCTGCGGTCACCGTCAATTCCACCGCCGCCCAACAGGTGCTCTGGCGCGGTTTGCCGCTCAAAGTGTTCGGCTCTGCGGTCTATGCCAAGCCGGAATTCGTGTCTTCGCAGCCTTTGGACGCATTTTTTTCCCATCCTACGCGTCCAGACAGCCGTGCTTACCGCGCCTATCGGCACTACCTGTTGGAAACCAGCCAAGTGTCCGGCGGCTTCTACTCCTCGCGTGGACGGCGTGAGCTGCTACGACAGGTGGTAGATATGATGCTTTTGCCCGACGATCCATATGATGCGTTGACCAAAGGAAGCGCGGCACCAAGGCAACAGTTGCGCGTCGTAAACTGATAAAGGCCCGGAAAGCTGGAATTTTCCGTCACGCTTATGTAGTTTTATAAAAAAAATCTGAGGCAATATCCAAAAAAGGAGCCCGGGCAGTGAATCTATCGGTATCAAAAGGGGCCAAAGGCTTGGCCCTTGTTATGCTTGTTATGGCATTGGCGTCGTGTGGCTTGCCGCGATCCGGCCCTAACAAGAAAGAAATTTTCGCAGGCTCCGTCCTTAAAGAAGGCGATGCATATATCGTTACGGTGAACAGTCGCGTCACGCGTGCCACCTCGATCACACCCGCACTTGGCTTTGGCTCAGACTTCCGCAATGCGGGCGTTATAGGCTCGGACACCATTTCACCGGGCGATGTTCTGGCCCTAACCGTGTTTGAAAACGTCAAGGATGATCCACTTTTGGGCAACACCGGGCAGCGTGTCTCGATGCTGGATCAGGTTCAGGTTGACGGGTCTGGCTTTATCTTCGTGCCTTACGCAGGCCGTATCAAAGCTGCGGGCCAAACCCCGGACGGGTTGCGCCGCGCGATCACCCGCAAACTTGATACCCAAACCCCAGACCCTCAGGTCACCGTGCAACGCGTCGCAGGCGACGGTTCTACCGTCACCGTCTCGGGCGCAGTTGGCGGCCAAGGTGTATTCCCGATTGAACGCCCCACTCGCACCCTAAGCGCAATGATTGCGCGTGCAGGCGGTGTTGCGATTGAACCTGCCGTGGCGATCGTGCGCGTTTCGCGTGGCGGTAAAACCGGGCAAATCTGGCTCCAGGATTTGTATGCCAACCCATCGCTGGACATCGCTTTGCGGGCTGGTGACCGGATTGTGGTCGAGCGCGACACCCGCGCCTTTGTCGCCATGGGGGCCACGGGTTCGCAAAACCGCGTGCCGTTTGAAACCCAAAACCTCTCCGCGATTGAGGCGATTGCCCAAGTCGGCGGTTTGAATACAACGCTTGCCGACCCAACCGGGGTCTTTGTGTTCCGCAATGAGCCAGCCGAAATCGCCAACTCGGTCTTGGGCCGTTCCGACCTCGTTGGGGACCAGCGGTTTGTCTATGTGCTCGACCTGACGCAACCGACAGGCATGTTCGAGGCGCGCGATTTCTTGGTGCGTGATGGCGATACGGTTTACGTCACCGAAGCACCGTTTGTGCAGTGGCAAAGAACCATCTCGGCCGTCACAGGCACCGTCGGTTCGGCCACCTCGCTTTCATCGGCCTCAACGTCAAATTGACGATTCTCTAATGGGCCATCTATCAAACATTGGAGCCGCCGGGGAACACCCTCGGCGGCTTTTTTGTTACAATATGGGGTTTTGGCGAGGCGCACGCTTGCACCGCATCTTGCAGCTTGCAGGCTATCGTTTGTCTTTGGGGCTGCCTTCCGCGTCGGATGCCGTCGCGGTTTGGGGCCGCAGCCCTTATGCTTGGCGTGGTGAGCGTATCGCCGAGAAACGCAGTGCCGCCCTACTGCGGATTGAGGATGCTTTCTTGCGGTCCGTCCGTCCGGGTCGCGCGGGTGACGCCCCTCTTGGCCTGCTGATTGACCCCATCGGAGTGCATTTTGATGCCAGCCGCCCCTCGCTGTTGGAAACCTTGCTTGAAACCGCCGACTTGAACAATCCGAACCTTTTAGCGCGGGCTGCGGCAGGCATAGCGCGGCTTCAGGCGCTGGATTTGTCAAAATACAACTTGCATCAGCCCGGCCTTGCAGCACCCTCCCCCGGCTATGTTTTGCTGATTGACCAAACAAAAGGTGATGCCTCACTGCGTTATAGCGGCGCGGATATGGCGGTTTTTGTTCAAATGCTGGCGGCAGCACAAGCAGACCATCCCGGCAAACGGATCATCATCAAAGCCCACCCCGAAACCCATTTGAACCTGCGGATAGGCCATTTTGACCCCGGCGATGGCTATACCCTACTGACTGAGCCAGTCTCCCCTTGGGCTTTGCTGCACGGTGCCGCAGCGGTTTATACCGTGTCATCGCAAATGGGGTTTGAGGCGATTTTGGCGGGCCACCGCCCACAGGTCTTTGGCCTGCCGTTCTACGCAGGCTGGGGCCTGTCTGATGATAGGCTTTCCACCCCCCGCCGCACCCAAAAGCGCACAGTCGAACAGCTTTTTGCCGCCGCGATGATTCTTGCACCAACATGGTACGATCCTTGCCGCGATCAATTGTGCAGCTTTGAACAAGCCGTCGACCAGCTTGAGGCCGAAACCCGCACTTACCGCGAGGATCACGCGGGCCACATCGCTTATGGCATGCGCCTATGGAAACGCGGTCGGCTGCAAAAGGTGTTTGGCCGCTACAAGGCGCTGCGGTTTGCGGACAATCCTGAACAGGCCGCATCCCAAGCCCAAAAAACCGGGCAAGGCCTGTTGGTTTGGGCCGGAAAAGAGCCCCCAAACCTTGGCACGCAATATGGTTTTACCGGTCCAATCCGGCGGGTCGAGGATGGGTTCTTGCGCTCGCGTGGTTTGGGTGCAGATCTTATCCCCCCCCTCAGCCTCGTGGCCGATGATCTGGGCATTTACTATGACCCGACCCGCGAAAGCCGCCTTGAACGGCTGATCACCGCTCCAACCCCACCGGGCGGGACGGATCGGGCCAACGATTTGATCAAGACGATCCTTCAAGACCGCCTGTCAAAATACAACCTTGGCGGCGCCCCCCTGCCCGACTTGCCCAAAGGTCACCGCATTTTGATCCCCGGTCAGGTTGAAGATGACGCCTCTATCACATTTGGCGCAGCCGAAGTGCGTACCAACCTTGGCCTGATCCAGGCTGTGCGCGCGGCCAATCCCGATGCCATCATAATCTATAAACCCCACCCCGATGTTGAGGCAGGCTTGCGCCCCGGCAAGATTGACACGGCAACGCTTGCCCCCTTGGTCCAGCATATCGCCACAAGGGCCGATCCGATCGCCCTGCTGGACCTTGTGGATGCCGTATGGACCATGACCTCACTCTTGGGGTTCGAGGCGCTGATTCGCGGTAAAGCGGTTACCTGCCTTGGTACGCCGTTTTACGCGGGCTGGGGGCTGACCCAAGATCTAGGCCCCA
>CBDTUV010000113.1:0-8671 GCA_965363575.1 uncultured Pseudorhodobacter sp.
CCAAAGACGGCGGACGCCCCCCAGCCTGCAAAAACCGCCAAGAACAGCGCCAAAAGGCCGTACACCAGCGGTTGTTCATGTGCGAGATTGTAAATCCAACGTTCCAGACCGTCTTTATTAACGTTGATGATTTCTTCATGCTTGTCGATCACCACGCCGTCGCGTGTGATGAACAGGCGCACGCGGTATTCGCCTTCGGTCAGGTTTGCGGGCAAGGCAACGTCTGCGCGGAACAAGGTTGATTCCAGCAATTTGACCGAGCTTTCATCCAGCACATAATCGCTTTGTTCCCGCCGCAAACGGATCAGCGCTTCGAGAAAAACCGGAGCATCCTCGGCCTCGGCCGCGATGCCAACGGCGAGGATGGCGCTGGGTATGGTCACCTGATGCCGCAGATTTTCGGTTTCAGACAAGGCCTCATTCAGCGGGACCGAGGAGGCAATGGCATAAAAGCTGGGGGCGCGGCTGATGGTGACTGCCGCGGTGTTCATCCAGATGCCAAATTTGCGTTCCTTGCGCCGCACCGTCAGGGGGCCAGATGGGCCTTGGACGGTTGCGACGACCTGAAGGGGCGCGCCTTCGGGGATCGGTTGTTGTCGTTTGACCGCGCCGTAAATCAAAATCTCGGACCCGGTGAAATTGGTCGTGATCGCGATCAGGTTTTGGCTAAGGCCCGCAACGATGGTTTCGCCGGTCGGGTTTTCAACCTCTTGGTCTTGCCTCTCCTCTTGCGCCTGCGCCAGCGCGGGCAAGGACATGGCCAATATACACAGCAGCACCCGGATCATGGGAACCTCCCCGGTGCGATGGAATACAGTTCATCCGGGGTGAGGAGCAGGCCGAGGGCGATGCGCAAACACACGGCCAGAACCATCAGCGCCAGCAAAATGCGCAACTGTTCGGCGCGAAGCTTAAGACCGATTTTGGACCCGATTTGTGCGCCAATCACACCGCCAATGATCAGCAAAAGCGCCAGCACCATATCCACGGTTTGGCTGGATACGGCATGCATCACGGTGGTAAAGGCGGTCACAAACAGGATTTGAAACAGCGAGGTGCCGACCACAACCTTGGTGGGCATACCAAGCAGATAGATCATGGCAGGCACCATAATGAACCCACCGCCAACCCCCATAATCGCCGACAAAAACCCAACAGCGGCCCCCGCAAGCATTGGCGGGATCACCGAAATATACAGGCCTGAGGCGCGAAATTTCATCTTGAGTGGCAGTTTATGGACAGCGTAATGCACATGCGCCCGACGAATGGGGGCGCCGGGTTTGCGCGCGCGCAGCAATGCGCCAAGGCTTTCCTTGAACATCATAGCACCCACAAGGCCCAAGAACAGCACATAGGACAGCTGCACAAACAGATCGATTTGTCCCAGCGTGGTCAGCCAAGCAAAGACCCAAATGCCTAAGGCTGAACCGATAAGCCCCCCCGCAAGCAGCACTAGGCCCATCCGAAAATCGACCGCCTTGCGTTTTAGTTGGGCCAAAACGCCAGACACTGACGATGCCACAACCAGATTGGCCCCCGTGGCCACAGCCACCGCAGGCGGGATGCCCATAAAGAACAACAGGGGCGTGATGATAAATCCGCCCCCCACGCCGAACATGCCCGACAAAACGCCAACGATCCCGCCCAAGCCCAAAAGGGCAAAGGCGTTTACGGAAAGTTCAGCAATGGGCAGGTAAAGCTGCATGTCGGGGCAATCAACGCGGTGTTTACAGACGGATCGTGCAAAGCATTCAAGACGCGATGCGATGAGCGGGGCAGCGTGGACCAGAATTGCGCCCCTTATGGAGTGTTGTCAAACCCTGTTGCAGGGTCAAGGGTGCGGGCGCGGCGATTGGCCCTAAATTTCCCGTCAAACTGGCATTAGCCCCGCAGAAACAGGGCGTCAGCGTTCCTTGACATAGGGTTCGCCCCCGGCGCGGGGCGGTTTTGCTTTGCCGATAAAGCCTGCAAGGATCACGACTGTGATGATGTAGGGCAAAGCTTGAACAAACTGCGACGGTATCGCGAACAGGCCAAGGTCGATGCTGGGAAAGCGGTTGCCAACAGCCTCAAGGAACCCAAACAGCATGGTCGCCCCCAGCGCATACCAAGGTCGCCATTTCGCAAAAATCAAGGCGGCCAATGCGATGAAGCCGCGCCCTGCCGTCATCTCTTTGCCAAAGCCAGCGGCAAGGCCAAGTGCCAAGTATGCCCCCGCCAAACCACACAGCACGCCGCAAATCGCAATGGCCGCATAGCGGATGCCGATCACCGAAACCCCGGCCGTATCCACCGCCGCAGGGTTTTCACCCACGGCCCGCAGTCGCAGGCCAAAGCGGGTGCGGTACAGGACCCAAGCCGATGCAGGCACACAAGCGATGGCAAGATAAACCAATATGGAATGACCCGAAATCAGCTCGGCATAAATCGGGCCGATGAGGGGCAGGGGGGCGATGGCATCGGCGAAGGGCAGGGTGATCGGTTCAAACCGGCCGCCGTCTGTCAGCGGGGGGGTGCGCCCGCCAAGGCCAAACCATTTTTGGCCCAAAAGCACCGTGAGCCCCGAGGCCAGAAAATTGATCGCCACACCTGAGATAAGCTGATTGCCCCGAAAGGTGATCGACGCAAGGCCGTGGATGCCCGACAGTAGCAACGATGCGAATATCCCTGCCAGCACGCCCAGCCAAACTGACCCGGTCAAGGCAGCAACCGATGCCGATAGAAACGCGGCGGCAAGCATCTTGCCTTCCAGCCCGATGTCAAACACCCCGGCGCGTTCCGAAAACAGACCTGCAAGGCAGGCAAACAGCAAGGGGGTCGCCAGCCGCACGGTGCTGTCCAAAATCTGGATAAGGGTCGCGAAATCCATTACGCTTTGCCCTTTCGCAGCATCAGGAACAGGCTTTCCACAGGCTTGCGGACCATGTTGTCCATGGCCCCGGTAAACAGGATCACAAGCGCTTGGATTACGATAATCAGTTCACGCGGGATGGTGGTCCACAAGGCAAGCTCGGCCCCGCCTTGGTACAAAAAGCCAAACAGGATCGCGGCCAGCAGCACGCCAACCGGATGACTGCGGCCCATCAAGGCTACGGCGATGCCAATAAAGCCGGCCCCTTCGACCGAGTTCAAAAGAAGCCTGTTTGCCTCGCCCATAACGGTGTTGATCGCCATCATCCCCGACAAGCCGCCCGAAATCAGCATGGCATACATGGTGATGCGCACCGGGTTTATACCTGCATAAACGCTGGCTTTTTCCGATTTGCCAAAGGCGCGCAACTGATAGCCAAGGCGGGTGCGCCACATCAACAGCCACACGCCCACGCAGGCCACAAGGGCAATTAGCAGGCTGATATTGGCCGGGTTGCGGTTGTTAAAGGGGATGCCGACCAGCCCCAGAATATCGCCCAAACGCGGCAGCTTCAGCGCGTCGTCGAACCGGGCCGATGCAGTGTCCATCGCGCCCGTGGGGCGCAAAACGGTGACGAGGACATAGATCATCAAGGCCGCCGCGATATAGTTGAACATGATCGTGGTGATCACCACATGGCTGCCGCGCTTGGCCTGCAAATAGGCCGGGATCGCCGCCCAAGCGGCCCCAAATAGCGCCGCCATCGTGGCCGCGCCAATCAGTGCCAGCGACCAATGCGGCCAAGGCACAAACAGGCACGCGAGGGCCACGCCCAAACCGCCAAGACTGGCCTGACCTTCTCCGCCGATATTAAATAGACCGGCCTGAAAGGCCACCGACACGGCAAGCCCGGTAAAGATGAAATTGGTGGAATAATAAAGCGTATAGCCCCAGCCATAGGTTGACCCAAGCGCGCCGGTAATCATCAGTTTCATCGCGGCAATCGGGTCTTCACCAATCGCCAGAATAACAAGGCCAGATATCACAAAGGCGATCACAAGGCTGATCAAGGGGACCAGCACGGCATCGGCCCATTTTGGCATCGTACTCATTTTACCACCCCTGCCATTAGCAGCCCAAGCTCACGTTCATCGGTGGCGGCAGGGTCGCGTTCGCCCATGATCTGGCCATCAAACATCACGGCGATGCGGTCTGATAGGCTCATAATCTCGTCCAATTCGACCGAGACTAGCAGTACCGCCTTGCCTGCATCCCGCAGGGCGACGATTTGCTTGTGGATAAACTCTATCGCGCCAATATCAACGCCGCGCGTGGGCTGGCCAACCAACAATAGGTCTGGGTTGCGGTCCATTTCGCGGGCGACGACGATCTTTTGCTGGTTGCCGCCCGAAAAGCTTTTGGCGGCAAGCGTGGGGATGGGCGGGCGCACGTCATAACGCTCCATCTTGGATGTCGCATCGGCGCGGATCGCGTCATTGTCCATGAACAGCGCTGATTTTTGGTATTCAGGCGCGTGGTGATAGCCAAAAGCTACGTTTTCCCAAGCGGTGAAATCCATGATCAGGCCCAGATGCTGCCTGTCCTCGGGCACATGCGCGATACCGCGCGCGCGCCGGGTTTGGCCATCGGCGGCGGCGGTCAGGGCAATCTCTTGACCGTTGAGGCGCACGGTGCCTGTGCCGCGCGCGATGCCGCCCAGCACCTCCAGCAATTCGGATTGACCGTTGCCTGCAACGCCTGCGATCCCCAAAATCTCTCCGGCGCGGATGGTCAAGGATACGCCTTTCAGACGCTCCACTCCAACCTCATCGCGCACGCGCAGGTTTTCGACCTCTAGCACCATCTCGCCGGGTGTGGCGGGGCGCTTGTCGACCGACAGCAGCACCTTGCGGCCCACCATCAATTCGGCCAACGCCTCGGGGCTGGTGTCTTTGGTTTTCACCGTGGCGGTCATTTGCCCGCGCCGCATGACGGATACGGTGTCAGTAATCTCCATAATCTCGCGCAATTTGTGGGTGATCAGGATGACGGTCTTGCCCTGATCTTTCAAGCCATTCAAAATACGGAACAATTGGTCGGCCTCGGCCGGGGTTAAAACGCCCGTAGGTTCATCCAAAATCAAAATATCGGCTTGGCGGTACAGCGCTTTGAGGATCTCAACGCGCTGTTGGTGGCCCACGGACAGGTCTTCAATCACTGCGTCCGGGTCTACGTCCAATTCATATTCGCGGGCGAGGTCGGTTAGGGTTTGGCGGGCCTTTGCCATCGCCCCGCGCAGCATGGCACCCCCTTCGGCACCAAGGATCACGTTTTCCAGCACGGTAAAGTTTTGCACCAGTTTGAAATGCTGAAACACCATCCCGATGCCTGCGCGAATGGCGCTTTGGCTGTCGGGGATCGGGGTCAGGGTGCCGCTGATATAAATCTCACCCGCGTCGGCCTTGTAGAACCCATAAAGGATCGACATCAACGTCGATTTGCCTGCGCCATTTTCGCCAATAATCCCGTGGATGGACCCTTTGGCGACTTGGATTGAGATGTCCTTATTGGCCTGCACCGGACCAAATGCTTTGGAAATTCCGCGCAGCTCAATCGCCAGCGGGGCATTTGCGGGGGCGGCAGTTGCCTGCCGCCCCAAAGTTGTGTCGCCTGACATTTAGAACGTCAAAGCAGCGCAAGTCTCATCCGACATATAGTCGTGTACTTTCAACGTGCCGTCGCCAATCAACTTGGCGGCTTTATCGATCTGACCTTTCATTGCGTCAGACACCAAGGCTGCGTTGTTTTCATCCATTGCATAGCCCACGCCACCTGCGGCAAGGTCCATAACCTGAACGCCGCCTTCAAGGGCTGTGCCCGCGGTGAACGCGTCAAACACAGCATTGTCCACGCGCTTGAGCATGGAGGTCAGTACTTTGCCCGGATGCAGGTAGTTTTGGTTGCTGTCCACGCCGATTGACAAGATGCCTTCATCAGCGGCTGCCTGCAAAACGCCCAAGCCTGTGCCGCCAGCCGCTGCGTAAATCACGTCAGCGCCTTGGCTTTTCTGTGCCTTGGCCAGTTCGCCGCCTTTAACCGGATCATTCCAAGCGGCAGGGGTGCTACCTGTCATATTGGCAATCACGATTGCATCTGGGTTCACGGCTTTCACGCCTTGGGCATAGCCACAGGCGAATTTGCGGATCAATGGAATGTCCATGCCACCGATAAAACCAACAGTGCCGGTTTTAGATGCCATCGCGGCCATCATGCCTACAAGATACGAGCCTTGCTCTTCGGTAAAGACCACCGATTTTACGTTTGGCTGTTCAACGACCATGTCGATGATCGCAAACCTGGTGTCTGGAAAATCTGGGGCCACCTGCGACAGCACATCGCCAAAGGCAAAGCCGGTCATGACAACTGGGTTTGCACCCGATTCTGCCAAACGGCGCAACGCTTGTTCACGCTGCGCTTCGGATTGCATTTCCAGTTCTTTATAGGTGCCGCCGGTTTCCTTGGCCCAACGCTGCGCGCCTTCATAGGCAGCCTCGTTAAAGGATTTGTCAAACTTGCCACCAAGGTCAAAGATCAGCGCAGGGTCGGCTGCGGCCATGCCAGCAGTCAGCGCAAGCGTCGCCGTGGCAGCGGCGAGGTGTTTCATGAGGGTCATACTATCGTCTCCCGGTTAGAATTTTTGCCACCGCAAGAATCCCCTGTGTCGGGGGGGTGGAGCGTGGTCAAATTAGGGGGGGTTTGGACCAAGGGGTCAATAGGTATTTGCAGAAATGACCAACGCGATTTGGCCGATTGGTCAAGTTTTGGGGAAAAGCTGCGCGTGTGGGTGCGGGTGTCGTTGCGTCAAACCGGGGTCGTCAGCATCTTGGTCATCACCAACGCATCAATACGCTGGCCTTGCGAGGTTTCAAAATACCCACGGCGGCGGCCTGCTTGAACGTAACCCAATGAAAGATAAAGCGCTATGGCCGCCGTATTGTCCGCAGCCACCTCTAGAAATGCGGCCTCGGCCCCGGTCGCAAACGCATGTTTTGCAAAGTCTTGCATCAAGGCGCGTGCGACACCTTGCCTGCGCATTTTTGGGGCTACGGCCAGCGTCAGCACCTCGACTTCTCCCGCCACGCTGCGGCCCATCACAAAGCCTCGCGTGTCACCCAGCCAGAATACGCCGATACCTGTCAGCAAGGCGGTAATCTCGGCTTCGGACCAGGGTCGGGGGGTGGTAAAGGCTGATTGATGCAGGGCGGATAACGCGGCGGGGGTCATGGATCGGCGTCTAAAATCACAGGCGGCGGATCGCTGGGCGGGGTTGCATCGGCGGCGCGCATGTAAAACGGGGCGGGTAGGGGCGCGCCGTTTGCTACGTGTCGCGCGCCAAGATGGGCCAGCGCGCGCAGGCGGGCATCTGTATCGGGCCTGATCACTGTGTGTGCGGCGTTGGGCAAGTCTGGCCAATCCCCGATAAGCGTCACGGTGTGGTCCGTGGGCCACAGATGCGGGTCATTCAGCGTTGCCTCAAACGGCGCAGACATTGGTGCCTCACCGTCGAAATCTTGCATAAAAAACGCCCCGCGCGGCGCGGGCAAGGCCACGCGGCTGCGGCCTGTGCTGCCAAAAGCCAGCACCTCAAGGCCAGTCACCCCCACGGCAGGCACGCCCAGACCCAAGGCCAAACCGCGCGCAGCCGCCACGGAAATGCGGATGCCGGTAAAGTTGCCGGGCCCAACGCCCACTGCAACAGCGCCCAAATCGCGCCAGTGGAGGCCCGCGCTTGTCAGCATCTCTTCGATCATTGGCATCAGGCGTTCAGATTGGCCTTTGGCCATATCTTCGCGGGTTTGGGTGATAACCTCACCGCGCAACAGCAAAGCGGCCGCGCAATGCGCGGCCGATGTGTCAAACGCCAGCAGGGGCTTTTCAGACGGCAACAGGCCGAACCTCCAGCACCTCGGGGATGTAGTGCCGCAGCAGGTTCTCAATCCCCATTTTCAGCGTCAGCGTAGACGAGGGGCAACCGGCACAAGCGCCTTGCATATGCAGGTAAACCACGCCGCGATCAAAGCCGTGAAAGGTAATGTCGCCGCCATCTTGGGCCACCGCCGGGCGCACGCGCGTATCCAGCAACTCTTTGATTTGGGCAACAATATCGCCATCTTCACCGGTGTGTTCAGCATGGCCAGAGGCAGCTTGCTCCCCCTCAATCACGGCAGCACCTGATTGATAATGCTCCATAATCGCGCCCAAAATTGCAGGCTTGATATGGTCCCACTCGGCAGTTTCGACCTTGGTCACGGTTACAAAGTCATTGCCAAAGAACACGCCTGCCACATCGCCCACCGCAAAGATGCGCTTGGCCAGCGGTGATTTATCGGCCGCCGTGGCCGATGGGAAATCAGCGGTCCCCATATCCAGCACGGTCTGGCCGGGCAGAAATTTCAGGGTAGCAGGGTTTGGCGTAGATTCGGTCTGGATGAACATTTTCTATCTCCGACAGTTCTAGTCAGATATGCGCCCGCAGCGCCCGCAAGTCAAGGTTTGGAATGATTCTAACTCTAGCGCCCGCGATAAGTAGAGTATGCAATGGGCGAGTTTAGCAGCGGCACATGGAAATGCGCCAATGCATCCGGCACGTCAATGCGGATCGGGATGTCGCCCAAAAACAGCACTTCGCCCTTGGCTTGGCCGGGCGGCGCGAAAATCGCCATTTCGCTGGTGCTAGCTATGAAGAATGCGGTGAAAATAACGTCTTGCACGGCGATGCTGGGTCAAAATCATTTATCTCTTATATTGCAGGCAAACTCG
>CBDTUV010000114.1:0-8657 GCA_965363575.1 uncultured Pseudorhodobacter sp.
ATGCGGCGGGCCTGTGGGGGTTTATCAAGCGCTATGCGCCCGGTGCATCGGCTGAAACGCATCCCGATCTGGATGCGGCTGCAGGCTATGCCGTGCGCTATTTCGCGGATTTTGTGGCACCGAAACGGGTGTTCCGCCTGCCAACTGACCCTGAACGCGCTGCAATGCAGGATTTGCGCGGACGTTTGGCGGTGTGGGATGGTGGCTTAGACGCCGAAGCGCTGCAAAGCATGGTGTTTGCTGTTGGCAAAGAGCATGGGTTTGAACCGCTGCGCGATTGGTTCAAGGCGCTTTATGAGGTGCTTTTGGGCGCCAGCGAAGGACCGCGCTTTGGCGGGTTTATCGCGCTTTATGGCGTTAAAGAATCACTGGCGCTGATTGACCGTGGGCTGGCGGGCGAATTGGTCGCCTGAACTTAATCTCCCTACAAGCGTCACAAGCGGCGGCCCAAAAGGCGCGCCGCTTGTCTTTTTTGCAGTTTGGACTAGCTTTTTCCTATGGGGTCATTGAGGAAAGGGTTGCACATGCGGCAAATTTTCATCGTGTTGGCATTGTCAGTTGGGCTTGCATTGCCGGTCGCGGCCAAAGACGCCAATCAAACGGCGATCGAGACAATTATCACCGATCAGATTGCGGCCTTTCAGGCAGATGACTTTGCCCGCGCGTTCAGCTTTGCCTCGCCTACAATCAAAGGCTTGTTTGGCACGCCGCAAAACTTTGGGATGATGGTGCAACGCGGCTATCCGATGGTGTATCGCCCCAATTCCGTGCGTATGCTGGGCTTGCGCGACGTGGATGGGCAGTTGTGGCAACGCGTTATGGTGACCGATCAGGCCGGGGCTACGCATCTGCTTGATTACCAAGTTGTTGAAACCCCCGAAGGATGGCAGATCAATGCCGTGCAGCTTTTGCCGCAATCGGGTGTGGGGGCGTGAAAACTGTGCCGCAGGCGTGTTGTCCGCTTGACGAGGGCGGCGATTCCCCATAACAGACGGCAATGGAATTTTGGCACGCTGCCTTCAAGCGGTGGCCTTTGATGTTGAAGTGACGTCCCTTGCGGCGTTGAAAAACAAGGATCACGACTATGTCGCGCGTCTGCGAATTGAGCGGTAAAGGCCCAATGTCTGGCAACACTGTCAGCCACGCCAAAAACAGAAATCGTCGTCGGTTTCTGCCAAACTTGAATGATGTCACGTTGTTGTCTGACGTGCTTGGTCAGTCTTTCTCTTTGCGTATTTCTGCCGCTGCCTTGCGCACGGTCGATCACCGCGGTGGGTTTGACGCGTTTTTGGCAAAAGCCAAGAATGACGAGCTGTCGCCTCGCGCGTTGAAGATCAAAAAAGAAGTTGAAAAGGCACAGGCAACCGCCTGATTGCGTTTTAGCTTTTCGCATGGCCCCGCTGCTGGCGGGGCTTTTTGCGTTTCTACGGCCGCGCGTGGCCTGCGCCAAAATGACACTTTCGCGGCGGTCGGGCTGGGTGTAGTCATGCGCCTATGAACCGCATGTTTCGCCTTTTTAGCTTGACCACTCTTTGCCTAGCGCTGGTCGCGGGCTCTGTATCGATGGCTGTCGCGCGGGGCCAAGCGGTGGCCATGGCCAAAGGCGGCATGACAATGGTCATCTGCATTGGGTACGGCGTTAAAACCATTACCTTGGATGATCAGGGCAATCCGATTGGCCCAGTCCATCCTTGCCCTGATTGTCTTGCTGGATTGGCGGCCTATTTGCCACCCGCTCTGCCCACGCTTTTGCCGGTAATGCTGCCAAGCCAAAGCGTTGTGGTCGTTGAACCTGCTGCCTTGCCGCGTGCGGCAGGGGTACTGATAACCCGCGCGCGGGGGCCGCCGTTGGTGGGCTGAACCGATTTTTTCAGACCTAAACCCAACACAGGACCAATATCATGATCAAAACAACCCTTTTCGCGGCTGCCTCGGCAGCTTTTCTGGCGCTTGCCTCGGCCCCAATGGCCTTTGCCGCCGATATCATTATCACCGACCCCTATTTGCGCATCTCGGGCACCATGGCCACCAGTGCTGCGGCCTTTATGACGATTGAGAATCATGGCGCTGAAGACCGTCTGATCGGCGCGCGCTCTGACCTTGCGCAGCGGGTAGAACTGCACACCCATCTGCAAGACGCCAATGGCGTGATGAAGATGATCCACGTCGAAGAAGGCTTTCCCATCGCCGCAGGCGAGGCACATATGCTGCAACGCGGTGGTGAGCATGTGATGTTTTTGGGGCTAAATTCTGTGCCGACCGAAGGTGAGACAATCAACCTGACGCTGACCTTTGAAAAGGCGGGCGATGTGACCGTCGAAGTGCCGGTTGATAACAAGCGCACGCCGGAGATGGGCAAAGCGATGGATCACGGCAAGATGGGCCATGGCGCAGCAAAAGGCGCCGCCGGAAACTGATATCGGACTGTTCAAAACCAAAAACGGCCCCTTTGGGGGCCGTTTTGCATTTTAGTTAACGGTACTTTTCTTGTGGCGGGCCTTAGCCCCCGCAATATGCCGAGGCTGTTTCACTAAAGTTCTTGTAGCGTCCCCAGAACGCATTGTCGCGGTCACTTTTGGACATACGGACCTTTTGTGCTTGGTCCGGGTCGCGGAAAAACTGTGCGGCGCGGCGTTGTTCGCCACCGCTTAGCGTCATGTCTGCGACTTGCTGAATACAGCCACACAGCGCGCGGGTGGCGGCTTTGCGATCAGATTTCACACAGGCACTTTCAATCGGACCTGCGATAGCCGTCATCGGCAGTGCAAGCGCAAGCAACGTTGCGGCAATAAGGGTCTTTGTCATGGCTCGGCCTCATGGATTACGCAGGGTATGCCCTGCCGATACGTTTATATATCTTGAACCTTAATGGTTCTTACAAGATTTTTCAATAAAATAAGGGGAAAACAGAAATTTACCGCCGAGATACAAGGTCTTGGGGGCGTACAAGCCTTGGGCCACCAGATACCGCTGTCCCATACATGCCGGGCACATGGTCAATTGGTGCAAATGTCTTGCAGGCTGACCCAATCACCATCGGGCAAAAGCGCTGGGGGGATGACATTTTCAAACGGGTCGGCCTCAATCAAGGTTGCGGTGGTGGCACCCGTCGGGTCCAGCGCGTTGGCATAAGGGGTGGTGGAAACGCCTGCCGCTTCAAACCGGGAGAGTAGGTAGTTTTCGGGGGGGGACGCAGGCGGGGCTGCAACTAACATATCGCCGTACCCTGCAATGGCAGCCGTGGGCAGGGCGCCGGTGGTCAGCAGGCGGAAGGTGGCGACAAACCCCGCATGGTGCAGCAAAGGGATCATGGTATCGTTCAACTCGGCCGCGATGCGGGCTGCAAGGGCAAAGCCTGCCGCAATCTCGGGACCATCTTGTTCTGCCAACAAAGATTCAGGCAGCACAACAATGCGCCCGGGCAAGTTTTGCACATGGGTCAGGCCCGTGCGCACGACCACCAGTTCTATCCCGGCATCGGCCCCAAAGAGCCGCGCCGAGAGTTTGGCGAGGGCCTGTTGCCCGCTTTTGGCGCGGCAGGGTTGCCCGGTCAGGCGTGTCAGGTCGACCAACGCTTCGCGGCCAATCTCTTGCCGGGTGGTGCGCGGCAAGAAGGACGCGGTGTGCTGTTCCAACGCGTCTGGCAGCCAAAAGATGCCAATCGCCAAAATGCCCAAGGCCACAGAGCCAAGAAACGCGTTGCGCAAACGCCCCGGATGCGGACGGGCGGCGCGAATGGCCGCATGCACCGTTTCCAGCGCGGTGATCATCGTGGCGTCGTCAATTTCCAGTGTTTCACCCTCGGCGGCATCGGGGGCAAAGACGGCGGGCATTTCGCCGGGGTTCAAGCGTTTGACGGCGGGCAAAGACCAATGGCTGAGCGCGATTTCGCGCTTTGGATCAGATAGAATAAGCGATGTCGCACCCAAATTGGCAATAACTTCCCGCCTCTGGCCCTGTGCGTTTTCACGCCAAAGACCAGAGCATTCCAGCTTTTCATACTTATTCAGGGCCGTATTTGCCATTTATGGCCTTGCCTGCTGCCTTATTGATCGCAACGATAGCTGACTGGCCCAGATTGCACAATCTGGCAGCGACGGGATGGACCAGATCACAGCGCCTTTGCCGTAACCCGCAGCACAAACTTCTGAATTTTCCCGGTCGCGGTTTTGGGCAGCTCGCCAAACACCACCCGTTTGGGCGTTTTGAACCCAGCCAGATGGGCGCGGGCAAAGGCGATCAGCTCGGCCTCGGTCACCTCCACATCTGATTTGAGTTCGACAAAGGCGCACGGCACCTCGCCCCATTTGTCATCTGGCTTGGCCACCACCGCACATAGCGACACGGCCGGGTGGTTCATCAGCGCGTTTTCCACCTCAACTGAGCTGACATTCTCACCGCCCGAAATGATGATGTCTTTGGCGCGATCAGTGATCTTGATATAGCCATCGGGGTGGCGAAAGGCGATGTCGCCGGAATGAAACCAGCCACCCTTGAACGCCTCAGCCGTGGCTTGGGGGTTTTTATAATAGCCCTTCATGACCGTGTTGCCGCGGATCATAATCTCACCCACGGTCTGGCCGTCGCGCGGCACGGATTGCATCGCCTCGTCCATCACATCCGTCTCACCGGCCATGGGTTGGACCACGCCTGTGCGGGCCTTGATCGCGGCACGTTCAGCTTGGGGCAGGGCGTTCCAATGGTCGTGCCACAGACATTCGGTAATGTGGCCATAGGTTTCGGTCAGCCCGTAAACCTGCTTTACCGCAAACCCCAAAGGTTCAATTGCGGCCAAAGTGGCAGCGGCAGGCGGGGCGCCTGCGGTAAAGACTTGAACAATATGGTCAAACTGGCGGCGCTGGTCGGGTTTGGCATTGATCAGCGTGTTCAAAACAATCGGCGCGCCGCCAAAATGGCTGACTCCGTGGTCGGCTATCGCATCATAAACCGCGCGTGCCGTCACGTCACGGCAACAGACCAGCGTGCCGCCCAAAACCGGCATCATCCACGTATGGCCCCAACCGTTGCAATGAAACAGCGGTACGATGGTCAGATACACCGGGTGCATCACCATCCCCCAACTGACGACAGTGCCCATGGTCACCAAATACGCGCCCCGATGATGGCACACCACGCCCTTGGGCCGCCCTGTGGTGCCAGAGGTATAGTTCAGTGCGATGCTTTCCCATTCATCCTGCGGCAACTGCCACGCGGCGTTTGGATCGCCAGTTTCCAAGAAATCCTCATAACTCAAATGGCGGCCTGTGGCGGTAAAACCTGCTTGGGTATCGACCACCTCGATAATCCGGGGGTGCGGGCCAGTTTGCAGGGTCATCGCCTCTTCGACCAAGGGCACAATGGCAGTGTCGCACAGCACGATCTTTGCCCCCCCATGGTCAAAGATATAGGCAACCGTGTCCGCCTCTAGCCGGGTGTTGATCGTGTTAATCACGGCGCCGCAGGCTGGCACGCCAAAATGCGCTTCGGCATGGGCGGGGATGTTGGGTAAAAGCGTGGCCACCACATCACCGGGTCGGATTCCTGCCGCTGTGAGGGCCGAAGACAGGCGGCTGACGCGGGCATGATACTGGGCATAGCTGCGCTGGGTTTTGCCATAGACCAGCGCCAAACGGTCGGGGAACACATCGGCGGCCCGCGCCAAATGCGACAGTGGCGTCAGTGCCACATGGTTCGCCGCACAGCGCTCCAGCCCAGTCTCATCTGCAAGCCAACCCATATTTCCCCCTTAGCTGCCGAAAATGTCGCTTTCCGCCATGCATCATGGCCGAATTTATCCGAGTCGGTAAAGACAAACGAAAAGGCAAAACCCGATGAAACCGACACTTGACCCTGTATTGGTCGCGGCCGTCCTAGTCTTGGGCTTTGCGACGGTGATCGGCTTTACCGATAACTTTGTCCGGGTCATCGCAGTCGAGGCGGGTTTGTGGCAATTTCACGTGATCCGCACGCTGATGATCCTTGCGATGCTTGCCGTGGTCGCGCGGCCCTTACGGCTGAACATGCGGCCCAAACGGGTGGGGGCGGTGGTGGCGCGGTCTGCGCTGCACGGGGTCGCGCTGATGATCTATTTTGGGTCACTGGCGTTTTTGCCGGTGGCGCAGGTTGCGGCAGGGCTGTTTACAGCGCCCATCTTTGTGCTGCTGCTGTCACGCTTTGTCTATGGGCATAGCATTGGAATCGTTCGAATTTTGGCGGTTGCCATTGGATTTTTCGGTGTCGGGCTGGTCCTTGGGCGCGATGCGATTGCCGGGTTGTCCTTGCCTGCGCTGATGCCCGTGGTGGCGGGCGCATTCTACGCTATGGGCAATATCGCGACACGAGAGTGGTGCGCGGATGAGACGACAGAGACGCTGACCATGGGGTTTTTCGCAGGGATCGGGTGCTTTGGCCTGATCGGGCTAACCATTTTGGCGCTGGTTCCGGTCGCTGTACCTGAAGGCTCCGCAGGCTTTGTCGCGCGGGGCTGGGTCTGGCCATCGGCGGCGTTTTATTGGTGGACGTTTGTGCAAGCGGCAGGGTCGATGATTGCGGTAGCGATGTTGATGCGTGCCTATCAAATAGCGGAAGCAAGCCGGGTTTCTGTGTTTGAATACATGAACTTACCTTTGGCCGCCTTTTGGGGCTGGGCCTTGTGGGGGGAACAGCTTGATTTTTCGGCGGTGTTGGGCATGGTGTTAATCACGCTTGCTGGGGCAATGATCGCCTTGCGCGCACATCAATCGGCAGAGCCATCCCCCACGGCCTGACGCCAATGGCGGCGGCACAGGGATACATAGCTTTCGTTGCCGCCAATCTGTACCTGAACGCCCTCGCGCAATACAGTGCCATCCGGGCCTTTGCGCACCACCATCGTGGCCTTTTTGCCGCAATGGCAAATCGTGCGCACCTCACGCATTTCATCCGCCCACGCCAGCAATGCGGCCGAGCCGGGGAAAAGGTTGCCTTGGAAATCAACGCGTAAGCCGTAGCACATGATCGGCACATTCAAATCATCGACAGCGCGGGCCAGTTGCCAAACTTGTGCTTTGGTTAAAAACTGGGCTTCGTCAATGAAAACACAGGCAATGGCGCTGCTTGCCAATTGGGCAGCAATTTTGGCAAACAGATCCTCACCGGGGGCAAAGGTGTCGGCATCTTGGCCAATGCCGATGCGGCTGGCGATGCGCGCCTTGCCTGCCCGATTGTCCAGCTGTGCGGTGATCAGATAGGTCGCCATCCCACCTTCGCGGTAGTTGTGCGAGGCTTGCAAAAGCGCGGTCGATTTGCCCGCATTCATGGTTGAAAAGTGAAAATATAGCTTTGCCATTCATGGGTTTTAGCCTGTGTCGGGCGGATGCGACAAGGGAAAATTTACCGTTTAAAACGAGGCAACTGAACAGGATTTAATCGAAAAAAAATGGGTTGCGACAATCTGATAGTCGATCCGCCTCGCAACCCAATAGCACCTTTTACAACCCAGATCGGCCCGCCGTATCGTAGCAAAGCCAGGCCCGCCACCCTCTATCGAGACGAAGATACGACGGACCAAACACATACCGATGCTGGGGACACCGGCCACTCAGTACCATTCCAACACACACTGGAACTGAAAACATAGATGACAAATCCTGAAGGGCAGCTTAATGGGAAAAGGTGAAGCGATTTCCCCCAGATGGTTCTGGACCCAAGCGAAGGCCCGACACATGAAGTATAATGGATACCTGAAAAAACACACCGAAGCCTTGGTCAAAGACGTGGGTATAGAGGCAGCGTGTGAGTTATCGGGAAAATCGAAGGCCACAATCGGGCGCTATTATTCCGATGCCGAAGAACATTCTGATCGGTTTATGCCGGTCGATGTGGTCGCAGCCCTAGAGGCGGCATCAAGCTTTCCGCATGTTACCAGTGCCTTGGCCGATTTGCGGGGCATCACGCTGGCCTATGACGGGACCAAGCGGAACTCAACTTCGCAAGGCATCAACTCGGATGTAGTGGTCTTGTCGCAGCGGTTTGCGATGCTGATGGGTGAGTATAATTCCGCCATTTCCGATGGCAAGATTTCCATCAATGAAGCAAAGCGGTTGCTGCGTGAAACCTTGTCAATTCAACAGGTTCTGCTGGAAATGAAGCTGAATCTGGAAGACGAGGCGCATTAAACGGGGCTGGCGCGAATATCCGCACCAGCCCGGTTTTGATTAGGCTACGTTGCTGCGGCCTTGTGGCCTTGGGCTGCGCTTTTGGCCCGACTTTTTCGGTGCACCCAAACCACCTTCGACACCGCGCATCGGTTTGCCCGGAGGTTTGCCTTGTGGCTTGCCGCCACCCGGTTTGCCTTGCGCCGACCGAGGCTTGCCTTGGCCACCACCACCGCGCGGAGGGCGTGCGCCACGCTGTGGCGGCTTGGGGGCGGCCTTGATATCTGCAAGGCCCCACGGGGCGCCGCCGATGATGGGAAGCGGTGTTTTCAAAAGCTTTTCGATGTCTTTCAGCTCACCCATTTCAGCAGGTGCGCAGAACGCCACGGCACGGCCTTCGGCGCCGGCGCGGGCAGTACGGCCAATGCGGTGCACGTAGTTTTCGGGCACATTCGGCAGGTCGTAGTTATAGACATGGCGCACGCCTGGAATGTCGATACCGCGCGCGGCAACGTCAGTTGC
>CBDTUV010000115.1:0-8656 GCA_965363575.1 uncultured Pseudorhodobacter sp.
GCAGGCGCCAAGAACAAATAGGGCGTCGCGCGGCTGGCAAGGGCGGTTTTCATGGCGGCGTCCTCGGCGTGATGGGGGGGCGGCTTGTGGGGCGTAGGGTTGGCCTGCCCCGACAGATGCGGGGCAGGCCTATGGGGTTGGGTTTACTTGGCCCAGGTGTAGTAGCCGGCCTCTTGCATCGTTACTTTCGTGCGCTCTGCAACACCGTCCAGCAGTTCCTTGGCATCGCCACCTTCGGTCAGGTATTTCGACATTGTCGTCCCGATATCCGAGTTGATCGACCCCCATGTTGGGATGATTGGGCGCCAATCCGGATCAGCGAATTTAAGCGCCTCACCAAACGTGGCCGAGTATGGGAATTTTGCGTTCAACTCAGGGTTTGCATAGGTGGAAAAGCGCGACGGGTTGCCGCCTGCCATCGCCACCATCAAATCGCCATGCTTGGACGTCAGCCATTGCATCAGCAAAAACGCGGCCTCTTTGTTTTGCGAATTGGTTGGAATGCCAATCCCGAAACCACCGGTCTGCGACGCATTGCGCACGCCTTTTGGATGCATCGCATAGCCGACCTTGCCTGCAACGGTCGATTTTTCAGGGTTCTCAAACGTGGCCGCAAAGGCGATCGAGTCCATGAACATGCCTGCATTGCCTTGGGCAAAGGCCGCAGAGGCCTCGGCCGGACCAAAGGTAGACCCACCCTGAGGGCCGCAATCGACGATGGTTTTCAACGCCTCAGCCGCCGCCACACCTTCGGGTGAGTTCATGGTCGGGGTCCAAGCATCATCAAAAATCCGCCCGCCAAGAGGGGCAAGATGCAGCAAGAACGCATGCGATGCGTGCTGACCCGAGGCCGCCCGTGTTGCCATACCGCCCATGCCGGGTTCCAGCTCGGGGATTTTGCACGCGAGGGACAGCAGCTCGTCATAGGTGGTTGGAACGGCCAGCCCATGCTTTTCAAAGATATCCTTGCGGTAGGCCAAAACGGATGTTTCCGCGCCGAATGGCAACCCGAACAGCGACCCGGTTTGCCCCGGCAAATAGCCCTTTTCGCCGCCCGAAATACCGATATTGGCGACATAACCGTCAATCAAATCCGCCGCATCATAGCTGGGGTCAGCCAAACGCGGGTTCATGAAATACTTGGCAAGATTTTCCAACTGGCCTGCATAAACATAATCGGCCTTGGAAAACACGACATAGGAAATCAGGTCATAATCGCCCTTATCCTTGGTCAACTCCAACGTCTGGCGTTCACGCATTTTCAGATATTCAAGGGTATCGACCTCAACATTGATGCCGGTTTCTTTGGTGAATTCGGGCAGAACATTCAGCACTGCCGCGTAATGCGGATGTGCTGGAAAGTTCACAACCAGCGTGGAGCCCGCATAGGGTTCATAAGGGTTGGCCCAAACCGACCCTGCAAGCATCGCGCCGACGGAAAACCCGATCAGCCCTTTGGTAAAATGTGTCATAGTGTTATTCCTCCCTTGGTTTTCGTCTTGTTTTTTTGGTCAAAGCCTAAGGCCACTGGCCCGGTCAAAGATCATCATCTCATCGGTCAGCACGCCAAATCTGCGCGTCTCACCTGCGTGAAATTCCCCGGTGCTTGGGGTTTCAATCTGAATCTCTGCCGCCCCGCAGCGCGTGACCAACACCGATTGCGCGCCCAGATATTCAGTCACGATCACGCGCAGATCTATCGGCGCGCCAAGGCTTGCATCGGCTATGATCGATGATGGGCGCACGCCCAGATCAACTTCGCGCCCCATCGCCCCTTTGGTGATCCGCTGACTTTGGGTGGTAGATACGGGCAGCGCATAGCCATCGCCTTCAATCCACAAGGCACCGGATTTCTCATTCAGCACACCGGGCATAAAGTTCATGGTCGGGCTGCCGATAAACCCCGCAACAAACCGATTGAGCGGCGCTTTAAACAGCTCTTGCGGGGTGCCTTGTTGTTGGATGCGGCCTTCTTGCATCACGACAATCCGGTCGCCCAGCGTCATCGCCTCTACCTGATCATGGGTTACATAGACCATGTTCTTGTCGATGCTGTTGCGCATTTCGGCCAGTTCGGTGCGCAGTTTCGCCCGCAGTTTGGCATCCAAATTCGACAAGGGTTCGTCAAACAAGAACGTCCCCGCATCGCGCACCATCGCACGGCCCATCGCCACACGTTGGCGTTGGCCGCCCGACAGTTCCGCCGGTTTGCGCGCCAGCAGATGGTCGATGTTCAGCATCTTGGCGACGCGGTGAACTTTCTCGTCAATCTCAGCCTTTGGCACCCGCGCAAGGCGCAAGGCAAAGGACATGTTCTTGGCGATATTCATATGCGGGTACAGCGCGTAATCTTGAAACACCATCGCGATGTCGCGCTCTTTTGGGTCAAGTCGGCTGATCGGACGCTCGTCAAAGTAAATCTCGCCGCCAGACAGGCTTTCCAGCCCAGCCAGAATGCGCAGCGTCGTCGATTTGCCACAACCCGACGGCCCCACAAGCACGGTAAACTCACCATCCTCAATCGTCAGATCGAGCGGGGGCAACACCTCAACCGCACCATAAAGCTTTTGAACCTTGTCGAAAACGATCTTGGGCATCGGGGTTCCCTCAAAATGACTTTCAACAGCATTCAGCATTGACCCCCTTGTGGGAAGCGGGCAAAGTTCCTCATTGCGTTAACGTTAACGTAGCCGACCGTTTGGCCCGTGATCGGGGAACAATTGCCAAAACGCGCAGCGCCCAATCAGACCAGCATCAAGGCCGTTGCCGCAGCGGCGGGCGTTTCCTTGATGACCGTGTCGCGCGCGATCCGCGGACTTGACGGCATGTCCGAGGCAACGCGCCGCAAGGTTTTGGCCGCGGCCCAAGCGTTGAACTATGTGCCAAACAGCAATGCGCGTGCGCTTGCGGTGGCAAACTCGTCGATCATCGGGATTTCGGTGCCGAATTTGTTCAACGATGTCTTTGCCGATATCTTGCTGGGCATGCGCCGCACTTTTGAACATGCGGGCTATTCCACCTTGGTTCAAACCACCGATTACGACCCCGCGCGCGAAGAACGCTTGACCGAGCAGTTGTTGGCCTGGCGCCCCGCTGCGGTGATTTTGACCGGAATCGACCAAACCCCAACGCTGTGTGCAAGGTTGCAAGCCGACCGCGTGCCGACCTTGCAGGTTTGGGATGTTACCGACACGCCGATCGGGATTTGCGTGGGCCTTGACCATTATCAAGCCGGCGCTGATTTGGGGCTTTACGTTGCCAACCTTGGCTATAAGCGGGCGGCGTTCGTCGGCGCGCCCCAAGGCACAGACCCCCGCGCAGATCGCCGGTTTGCGGGGCTGGTGACAGCCTTTGAAACCGTGCATCGCACCACGGTGCAGCGCATCGCCGTGGAGCAAGGCAATTCCTATGCCATGGGCCAATCCGGTATCAACGCATTGCAAAAAACCGACCGCCCCGATGTTGTATTTTTCTTGAATGATAACATGGCGTTCGGCGGCATGATGGCGGTAGAACGGATGGGCCTGTCAGTGCCGCAAGACATCGGGATTGTCGGGTTCAACGATCTGGACCTAACGTCCGTTTTGCCCCGCACCATGACCACAATGGCCACACCACGCCGCCAAATGGGGCTGACCGGCGCGCGCAATTTGTTGGGGCTGATCCACGGTGTCCGGCCCGAACCGGTCACCTGCTTGCCGTGCAAATTGGTGCCGGGACAAACCACGAGGCAAATCGGTTAATAAAGGCAAGCGCGTGGTCAGGCGCGCTTGTAGAACGCACACGCGTTGGGACCAAAGACGCCATCGGCCGAGTTGTTGCCTGCAAGTGACTTTGCCAAAGCATGCCAATCATCGTAATTGGACGCCAAGTTCAAGACGGGCCAGTCGCTGCCCCACATCAGCCGATTGGCGCCAAAGTGGTCAAACAGATGACGGGCATAGGGGCGCAGGTCCGTTTCCGTCCAGCCCTCGCCTGCTTCGGTCACAAGGCCGGAGAGTTTGCAGTAAGCGTTACTTTCTGCCGCAATGGCCGCCATATCCTGCGCCCATGGCTCAAAGGCATGGCTGGCAATGTCGGGCTTTGCAGCGTGGTCGATAACAATGCGCAGATCGGGGTAGCGGGTTATGAACTTGCGCAAATTCGGCAAATGACGTGGCAAAACCAGCGCGTCAAAGGCCAGATCTTGCGCAATCATCTCAGTGATCGCCGGGCGCAAAGCATCACGCAGCATCCAGTCGTCATCCGCAATGTCTTGGATCATCGGGCGCAGGCCCACAAGTTTTGGATGCGCCGCAAGCCGCACGATGTCTGCCACAGCGCCCTTGTCGGCCAGATCAACCCAACCAATTACCCCCAACACAAAAGGTGTGTCACGGGCAATGTCCAACAGAAATTCGGTTTCGCCAACAGTCGGGGCGGCTTGCACCAGAAACGTGCCATCGACCCCATTTTGGTCCAGCAGCGGCTTCAAATCATCCGGCATAAAGTCACGGTAAAGCGGTGCCAGCGCGGGGGTCAGCCAGCCATAATCGCCACGCGCCACGCGCCAGAAATGCTGATGCGCGTCGACGATCATTCGCTGATGACCCCCTTTTTCAAGATAATATTGCCATAAAGTCGGGTTTCGCCGGTTTGCAAAATGGCAAAGGCGGTTTTGGCGCGACCGTAAAAGGCAAAACGTTCAAGACCTTGGATCGGGGCGGGGCGATCTGCTGTCGTATCAATAACGGCCTGAAAGGCGGCAACAACCGGCGGCACCGCTGTCGGATCATCGACCACTTGCATAACCAATGCAGGGTCAGGCACAAAGCTGTCCAAGGGTAAAAGAGTCAGGATCGCCGCCAGCGCATCGGTCGCAGTCACCCCATCCAACCGATAGGTGCGATGGGCCAAGGCGGTTGCGGGAAAGTTGGCGTCAGCGATCACAATCTCATCCCCGTGACCCATGGCGCGCAGGCACCACAGCAAATCCGGCGACAGTATTTTGGGAATATTACGCAGCATCATCGGCCTTTCTTGGGGTCGGGGCATCGGGGCGGATCAGCCCTTCGCCTTTCAGATCAGACCATAGCGCATCCGGAATGGGCGTGTTGAAAATACTGACGTTTTGGCGCACCTCATCCGCCGTGGCCGCCCCCGGAATAACCGATTTGACCGCAGGATGGCCCAGCGGGAACTGCAAGGCGGCGGCAATCAGCGGCGTGTCATGGGCCGCACAGACGGCGGCAATGCGGCGCACCCGTTCCATGATGTCGGGCGTGGCAACGGCATAATTATACCGCGCGCCCGCCACCGGCCCCGTGGCCAAAATACCGGAATTATACGGCCCACCCAAAATTATCCCCACATCGTTTTTCACGCAAAGCGGCAAGAACGTCTCTAGCGGGTCTTGTTCCAGCAGCGTATAGCGACCCGCCAACAAAAACCCGTCAAACGCGGCCTCGTGCAACAACCGCTCGCAGATTTGCCACGTGTTGACCCCTGCCCCAATTGCAGCAATCCGACCCGCATCGCGCAATTCACAAAGCGCGCGGTAACCGCCACCGCTGAACAACTCGCGCAGTTTATCCTCGCACCCTGCGTCGCCATGGGTGCCTGCATCAATGTCGTGCAACAGCAAAATGTCGATCTTGTCGGTTCCCAACCGGGCGATACTGTCCTCAAGGCTGCGCATGATGCCATCATAGGTATAGTCAAAAACGATGCGCTTTTGCGGCACGTCAACAAAGGCTTCGGGGGTCACCTCATCGGGCGCGCAGTCTTGCAACACGCGGCCAACCTTGGTGGACAGGGTGAACGGTGCCGCGCCAAACCGGGCCAAAGCGGCGGCGAACCGTGTTTCAGATCGGCCCAGCCCGTATTGTGGGGCCGTGTCAAAATAGCGGATGCCCGCATCCCACGCCGCCTGAAGCGTGTCTTGCGCCACGTCCTCCTCAATCTTGCGGTAAAGGTTGCCAAGCGGCGCGCCGCCAAAGCCCAACTGGCTGAGCAAAACGGGCCTGTGGGTCCGATGGTTCAAGGCATTGGTTTTGGTCAGGGTCATCGGGTTTTTTCCTTAACTATGGCGGAAATAGCTGGGATGCAGGCATTCCAGCGGCACAATGCGTTTGATCAATTCGCGCAGATGCCCCGACATCGCCAGCCTTGCCGCCTCGGGGTCTTTGGCGCGGATCGCGTCCAGAATGACGGTGTGTTCGGCCAACGCGCCTGCCGGGCGACCCTCTTCTGGCAGCAAAAGCATCCGGGCGCGTTGCAGTTGCAAGGACATCTGCCCCGCCGCCGCAACCACCTTTGGAAATCCGGTAAACTGCAAAATCATCTGATGAAACTCAAGATCTGCTTCGAAAAATCCTTGAAAATCCTTGTCTTTGATCAGCAGGCTTTGCAGCCGCAAATTCCGTGTCAGCTTTGTTATCTGCTCCTCGGTGGGATCAAGGGCGACCATAGTCACCGCCGCCACCTCTACCGCCTCACGCAGAAAACTTTCCTCGCGCAGTTCTGTCAGTGAAAACTGCGACACCCGTGTCGCCGATTGCGGAACGATGTCCACCAGCCCATCCGTCGACAGCTTGCCCAGCGCCTCCGCCACGGGCGAGCGTGAGACACCAAGCTGTTCGCACAAAATCCCTTTGCGCAGCACCGTCCCCGGCTCCAACGCCATATTCAAGATGCTGTTGCGCAAAGTGATATAGACCCGATGGCCCAGCGGACCGTCCAGCCCAGCGATAGTCAAAGAAAGGGTCGGGTCTGGCATCTGCGCTCCTTTAACTGACATGTTAGTTGACACAAAAATCAAGTCAAGCTAGAGTTATTCCTACAAGCTGCGCGAAATGCCGGCCAGAGGAGAACGCCAAATGGCCGCAAACCCGCTTATGTTACGCTTGCACCCACAAGATAATATCGCGGTCGCCTTGGCGGATATCGCGGCAGGCGAACACGGCAGCGCTGCCGGGCCGGTTTTGATGCAATCGGTCAAGCAGGGCCACAAAATCGCGGTCACACCGATTCTGACGGGCCAGAATGTGCTGCGTTATGGGCAGATCATTGGCCAAGCCACCCGCGACATTGCGCTGGGTGAACATGTCCATGTGCATAACCTTGGTATGGGCGAACACAGCCGCGACTATGCCTTTGCCAGTGAGGTCAAACCGCTGGCACCAATCACGGATCCCCGCAGTTTTGACGGGTTTCACCGCGCTGATGGGCGGGTGGGAACGCGCAATTACATTGGTATCCTGACCTCGGTAAACTGCTCGGGGTCCGTCGCGAAATTCATCGCCGAGGCTGCGGAAAAGTCGGGGCTGCTGGACGCCTTTCCCAATATTGACGGCATTGTGCCGATCACGCATGGCACGGGCTGCGGCATGTCGGGCGATAACGAAGGCTATGCCACGCTGTTTCGCACTTTGGCAGGCTATGCGCAGCACCCCAATTTTGGCGGCATCCTTCTTATCGGGCTTGGCTGTGAAGTCATGCAAATCGCTGATCTGGTCGGGGGCCGCCCGATCCGCGCCGATGGTGCCTTGCGCTATATGACCATCCAACAAGAAGGCGGCACCCGCAAAACCATCCAGAAAGGTTTGGAAGAGTTGCGCGGCATTGCCCAGCTCGCCAACACCGCCACCCGCAAACCGGCCTCACTTTCGCATCTGACAGTTGGGATGCAATGTGGCGGATCTGATGGCTATTCCGGCATCACCGCCAACCCTGCCTTGGGTTGCGCTTCGGATTTGCTGGTGCGCCACGGCGGCACAACAATCCTGTCCGAAACGTCCGAGATTTATGGCGCGGAACACCTGCTGACCCGCCGCGCGGTAACGCCTGCGGTGGGCCAAAAACTGGTGGACCGCGTGCAGTGGTGGGAAGACTACACCGCCCGAAATCTGGGTGAGATGGACAATAACCCCAGCCCCGGCAACAAGCGCGGTGGCCTGACCACCATTTTGGAAAAATCACTGGGCGCCGTGGCCAAAAGCGGCAGCGCGCCGTTGAACGAAGTCTATCTGTTCGGTGAAAAGATCGACAAAAAGGGGTTTGTTTTCATGGACAGTCCCGGATTTGACCCATGTTCTGTCACCGGCCAAATCGCATCGGGCGCAAACCTGATCGTTTTCACCACCGGGCGCGGGTCAGTTTCGGGTTATATGCCCACGCCTTGCATCAAGATCGCCACCAATTCCGAAATGTATGCCCGCATGGCCGACGATATGGACATCAACTGCGGCGACATCATCAACGAAGGTGTCAGCCTGGATGACAAAGGCCGCGATATATTTGAGATGTTCATCCGCATTGCCTCGGGCGAAAAAACCAAAAGCGAAGAGCTGGGCTTTGGCGGGGTTGAGTTTGTGCCGTGGCAAATCGGGGCGGTGATGTAGCGCATGGGCTTAGGGTTCGACACCTAAGGGTTTGATTTGGTTTGGGAGGGCCGAAAGCATGACATTTCTTGTGGAAATGAAAGGGATCGAAAAGCGCTTTCCCGGCGTGCATGCCTTGCGCTCGGTCCAGTTCAACCTGCGCGCGGGCGAAGTTCACGCCTTGATGGGCGAGAATGGGGCCGGGAAATCCACCCTGATGAAAATCATTTCAGGCATTTACGGGCGTGATGGTGGCGAGATGTTTGTCGATGGCAAACCCGTGGCCCCCGACAGCC
>CBDTUV010000116.1:0-8620 GCA_965363575.1 uncultured Pseudorhodobacter sp.
GGCCTTTATCGGCCAGCACATTCGCCACTTTGATCCAGCGCAAATCAAACCAAGACAAGCAAGCATATGGTTCGTTGGGTTTTGTGTTTGATGTGACGCAGCACATCAAACACAAAACGGTTTAGGAGGAGAGATTGTGGCGGCGCTCGGTTGGGGGGCGACAGGGCTTGCGATGCTTGCAGCCGGTGTCGCTGGCAGTGGCGCATTGCGCCTTGCAGATTGGCGGGCAGACCAAAAGCTGCGCGCGGTTCTTTTGGCGGCTTCGGCCCCGGTTGTGCCGCCTTTTGTTCCTGAAATGCTGTCCGACCTGCCTGAACCTGCCCAACGTTTTTATCGGTTTGTCTTGCAGCCCGGCACCGCATTGCGGACCACCGCCCTTATAAGGATGGGGGGCAAGCTTGGTCTGGGCGCAAAGGAACGCCCCAAGTTTCAACAGATGAAGGCGACCCAAATCCTAGCGCCGCCGCATGGGTTTTTGTGGCAGATGCGCTTGGCAGGGCCACCTTGGGTGACGGTCAGCGATGCCTATGGGCCGGAAAAAAGTTGGAGCAAACTTTGGCTTTTGGGCCTCTTGCCGCTGGGGCGCGTCTCGGGCAACCTCGATCATCGGCGCTCGGCCTTCGGTCGGATGGTGGGTGAGGCGGTTTTCTGGGTGCCAGCCGCGTTTCTTCCCGCCGCAAAGGCTGGCTGGGACAGCCTCGTTTGGAAGGCGCTGGATCACAACACCGCCGAAGTGACCGTATGCCACCAAGGCCTGTGTCAAAGCGTGGCGTTGTCGGTGGATGACAACGGGTGTCCATTGCGGGTGGTGTTTCCGCGTTGGAGCAATGAAAATCCTGATCACATCTACCGTGCGCAGCCTTTTGGCGGCGATCTGTCAGATATCGCCTTGTCAGGTGGGGTCCGGGTGCCGATGCAGGTGACGGGCGGCAATCATTTTGGAACGGCGCAATACCATCCGTTCTATAGGGCCAAGCTGGACAGCATCCGCTTTGTCTAACGCGGTGGGGCTGGGGTATTTTCGCCAAAGCTGACCCGCGCCTTTTTTGCCCGCGTCGCGGATGCCTCCGCAGGTTAATATGCGGTTAATGAAAATAGGAAAACATATTGGTATCAATGTGATATCAAAATGTCCGCGCGCGATTCAATTTGCCTGCGCAGCCCTTTACAGCCGCGAAAGCACCGATTCAGGTCGCAATTTTGCCAGCCCTTGGGTGATGAATCCGGCCAATCCCGCCTTGATCAAATCACCCGGAATATAGGCCGCGACCAGCAAAGAGGCCGCAGGCCAGCTTTTGCCCAAAATCAGCGCCATGCCGGTTATTCCGAACAGATACAGGACCAAAACCCCGCCAATCAAAGCCCCGCCAAAGGCCGCGATCCCAATCGCAGCGCGGGTTTTTTCCACGATGAAACCGGCGACAAAAGCCGCGATTGGAAAGCCGATGACAAAGCCAACAGTCGGGCTCGCAAACACCCCCAGCCCGCCCCGCCCACCACTTAAAAGCGGCAATCCAAGCGCGACCAATCCGACAAATAACAGCGCCGCCAGAAACCCGCGCTTGGCCCCTAAAACCGTCCCGCACAGCATCACACCCAAGCTTTGCGCCGTGATCGGCACCCCGCTGGCAAGGCTGATTTGCGGCACCAATCCCAGCACCGCGATCAGGGCAGCAAAGAGGGCGATATAGGTGACATCCTTTTCCATTAGTCTCGTTCCATTTCCATCATAAACCACCCGTCACAGGCCACCCCGCGCCCGAATAGCCTCAGCCACCCGCTCGGCATCATCCAGCGCCATCAAACTGATCGGCAGCACAATCCGCCAATTCACCCGCCGGGATGATCTCGCGCGCCATGCCTGCCCCAACTGACCCGCCTTGTCCATCAAAACCGGGGTGAACCGGATCACCAAAGCGATCGCCACCGCCAGCACGCGTGTCGGCAATCCAAACCGGGCCAGCGGGGTTGCGGCCCGTTCCACCACGTCGATCATATCTTCCAACCGGGTGGTCATGGTGACCAGATTGGCCAGCCCCACCGCGACCAACATCTTGCCCCCGATCATCAGGCCCGCAGCCCAATCGCCGGTCCAGCCGTGCCACAGTCCAAGAATTGCCAGAAAGGGCCAAAGCGGGCGCAGCATTCCTGCGCCAAAGCGGGCAAAGCCCAACCCGCAAGCAAGGTAGACCGTGGCGACAATCCCGCCCGCAACAAAAACCGCCCATGGGTCTTTCAATGCAAACAGACCAATACTCAGCCCCGCCAATCCCAGCAGTTTCGGTGCGGGACCAACTCGGTGTAGCGGCGTTTCAAAGGGTGAGGTCAGTGTCAGCATCAGCCTCTCCCAAGCGGGCCATCTCGGCGGTAAACGCAGCTATAACCGCCCCCGCTTCCCCATCGGCCCGCACGCGCCCCTCTTCTAGCCAGATCACCCGATCATAGCCCGCCAGCGCTTTTGGATCATGGGTGATCAGGATCATCCGCTGCGGCAAGGCGGCCAATTGGCGGGCCAGCCGGTCTTGGGTTGGCAGATCAAGGCCTGCGAAAGGTTCATCCAGCAAAATCGTGCTCGGCTGCATCGCCAGCACCGCGAGCAGACACAGGAAATGCCGCTGACCTTGCGACAGGGCCGTCACGGCCCGCTTGGCCCAATGGCTGCGGCCATGCTGGGCCAAAAGCGCTGCGACAGCCTGCGAGGCTGCAGCCTTGTCCACGCCTTGTTGGCGCAGGCCAAAAGCCAGCTCTTCGGCGACGGTAGGAAAGATGATCTGATGGTCGGGGTTTTGAAACAGGATCCCGATGCGCGACAGCATCGCCTTGCGGTCGGTTCCGGGCGCGTGACCATCAACCTCTACTGTGCCTGTTGTGGGTGCAATCAGCCCGGCGACAAGTCGCAAAAACGTTGATTTTCCCGATCCATTGCGCCCAATAATACCGATACGCTGCTCTATTAAGTGCAGGGTTAGGCCCGATAGGATGGATCGCCCTGCAATCGCATAGCCTGCGTTCGTCAGCTTTGGGCCGCTGTTGTCATGCGAGGCGGGGGGCTTGGGCATAAACTCTCTGGTTCAGGGATGCGTTGCGCGCTTTTAGCGGGTTAGCCTATCGCTGCCAAGCGGCCATGAAAAAGGCCGGATCGCCCCTATTAGGGAAGATCCGGCCAAGTAGGACACGGGGAAAAGTGTCGACAGGTAACAGTGATTTGCGGTCTTCAGGCGCAATCAGCAGGCGGCGATGAAACGCTCGCCTCGGCTGTTGCGATAATAACAGTTATCATTGCCGGGTGCGGTGCCGATAAGGGTAGATGCGGCAACGCCTGCGGCAGCGCCCAAGGCTGCCCCGGTCAACCGGTCGTCTTTGCCAGAGACTGCTGCACCGATTACACCACCAGCAACCGCGCCTGCGGCTGCGTTCTGGTTAGCGGTTTGGCACCCTGCAAGGGCGAGTGCGGCGATGGGAAGGGCGTAAAATAGCGATTTCATTGTAACCTCTCATATGTCGGTTCTTCAGCAACACAACGCTTTGAGGGGTAAATGGTTCCCTGATTGATGCGAATTTTTTGAGATTGAGGCAGGCAATATAAAAAGGGGACCACGCGGCCCCCTTTTAGTGTTCAGTTTCAGGATATTAGACTTTGCGCGCAGCAGCGACAGAAGCTTCGAGAATATCCATTGCTTCGGCAAAGTGATCGTCTGGAATGGTGATCGGCGCGAGGAAACGGATCACGTTGCCGTAAACTCCACAGGTCAACAAAATCAGATTGCGCTTTAGTGCCTCCATGCGGACGCGGGTGGTGAAATCAGGGTCCGGTTCGTGGCTGGTCGGATTGCCAAATTCGACGGCGACCATGAAGCCGGGGCCGCGAATATCAATTACCTCAGGGGTGACTGAGCGGATCGCTTCTAGCTTTTGGCGCAGACGGCTGCCCAACTCGTTCGCGCGGTCGCACAGGCCTTCTTCTTCGATCACATCAAGCACGGCATGGGCGGCAGCAATGCCAAGCGGGTTACCCGCATAGGTGCCACCCAGACCACCGGGACGGGCCGCATCCATCAATTCGGCGCGGCCTGTGACGGCCGCCAGCGGCAACCCGCCAGCCAAACCTTTGGCCATGCAGGTCAAATCGGCGGCGACGTCATAGCCATCCATAGCAAACATAGTGCCGGTGCGGGCAAAGCCGGTTTGCACCTCATCCGCGATCATCATGATTCCATGCTCATTGCAAAATGCGCGCAGACTGCGCAGCAGATCTGGCGGCGCGGGGTAAAAGCCGCCTTCGCCCTGTACAGGTTCAAAAATGATCGCAGCAACGCGGTCTGGGTCCAGATCGGATTTGAACAGTTTATTAAGCGAGGACATCGCGTCGCCAGTGGAGATTCCGTGAATATCTTGCGGAAATGGCACGTGGTAGACGTCAGGCATCATTGCGCCAAAGCCTTTTTTGTAAGGCTCAACTTTGCCGGTCAGCGACATGCCCATGAACGTACGGCCATGGAATGCGCCGCCAAAGGCGATGATCGCCGGGCGGCCCGTGGCAATGCGCGCAATTTTGATTGCGTTTTCAACCGCTTCTGCGCCAGTCGTGACGAAGATGGTCTTTTTTTCGAAATCACCCGGAACGGCCTCGTTCAGACGCTCGGCAAGGCGGACATAGGGCTCATATGGCAGCACTTGATGGCAGGTGTGCGTAAAGCGACTCAACTGCTCCGTCACGGCCGCCATCACCTTAGGATGACAATGTCCGGTGTTGACCACCGCGATGCCTGCCGCAAAGTCGATGTAGCGGTTGCCTTCTATATCCCATATTTCTGAGTTCAGTGCCCGTTCAGCATAGATCTCGGTCAACATGCCAACACCACGCGAGATCGCGGCCTCTCGGCGCTTTGCCACTTCTGCATTCAACATCGTTTTTACCCCGATATAAGTTTGCGGCACTTGATCCTTTTTTTTGCGCCGCTTCAACCAGTCTTTATCGCGGTGTTGCACGCGTGCTGCGGGTGTTAGCGTTAGCATTGTGCCTTCTGTGCAGGGCTTTCAAAAATTTTTAGGTTTTGGGTGGGGCCGCGCGCGATTTTACCGCATCAAAATTGCAGCATTTCACGTCCCGCGCGCGACAGATTCGCCGCAGCGTACCTAGCCCTGCGACTTGTCCTGAGCCAATCCTTCAGCCTAGCCTTCTGCCTCTGCAGCTTTCATCAAACGATCAGCCTTTTTGCGGACCAACACAGTGCGCAGATCGTGCATCGCGAGCAGCAAAGCATCGGTGACCTGTTCCAATTGCGCTTCATTGGCGCGGGTTTGGACCCATTGGGTGGTCAGGTTCATGTGATCAACGGCGCGCTGGATATCGTCGACCTCACGCGCGGCCAATTGATGTGAGCGGTGGGCGATCCAGTCGCGTATTTCGGCAAGATCCTGGACCGTGAGCGCGCGGTCGCCATGCGGCTTCACCTCGCCGTTGCGGATGTTGATGGTGGCGATCTGGTCCATTTCAATGCGGCGTTGGCGGTTCTCGGTATCGACCCGAAACACCAGCGCACCATTTTCGCGGATCCTGAAATAATAGTCCGGCAGATCGCCCGCCATAAAAGCCCCCTCGGGTTAGACCAAGCCTGCGCAGAATGCTTGAATACGTGTGCAGGCCTCTTTCAACGCCGCATCAGAGGTAGCGTAGCTGACGCGAAAGTTTGGCGAAAGGCCGAAGGCGGCACCAAAGACCACGGCAACGCCGGTTTCTTCAAGCAGTGCTGTGGCAAAGGCTTCGTCATCGGTGATTTTGGCCCCGCCTGCACTGGTTTTGCCAATGCAGCCAGAAATATCGGGATAGACATAAAACGCGCCTTCGGGGTTCGGGCAGGTGATGCCTTTGGCCTGATTCAGCATGCCGACCACAAGGTCGCGGCGGCGTTGAAACAAGGCGCGGTTTTCGGCCAGAAACTCTTGCGGGCCGTTCAGCCCTTCTAGGGCCGCATATTGGCTGACCGAGCAGGGGTTCGACGTGGATTGCGATTGGATCGTGCCCATCGCCTTGATCAAAGCCACGGGGCCTGCGGCATAGCCAATGCGCCAGCCAGTCATCGCATAGGCCTTGGACACGCCGTTACAGGTCAGCGTGCGGTCATAAAGGCCCGGTTCCACCTGAGCAGGGGTGCAGAATTCGAAATCATCAAAGACCAGATGTTCATACATGTCATCGGACATCACCCAAACATGGGGGTGGCGCATCAAAACATCGGTCAGGGCCTTCAACTCGGCGCGGGTATAGCCCGCCCCCGTTGGGTTGGACGGCGAGTTGAAGATGAACCATTTGGTTTTGGGGGTGATAGCCGCTTCAAGCTGCGCGGGCTGCAATTTGAATTGGGTTTCAATGCCAGCAGCCACGCAGACCGGGGTGCCGCCTGCCAGCAGGACCATATCAGGGTAAGACACCCAATAAGGCGCGGGGATAATGACCTCGTCACCGGGATTACAGGTTGCCACCAACGCGTTATACAGGATTTGCTTGCCGCCCGTACCAACAGTCACTTGGTTTGGCTGGTAGGTCAGGCCATTTTCGCGCGCGAACTTGGCGCAGATGGCCTTTTTCAACTCGGGGATACCATCGACCGCTGTGTATTTAGTTTTGCCAGCATCAATCGCCGCCTTGGCCGCGTCTTTGATGTTTTGGGGCGTGTCAAAATCCGGCTCGCCTGCGCCAAGACCGATCACGTCCTTGCCTGCGGCTTTCAGCTCATTCGCTTTGGTGGTCACCGCAATGGTGGGTGACGGCTTTACGCGAGAAAGGGTATCGGACAAAAAGGCCATTGTAGGCTCCGGGTCAGTGGGGGCAATGTGCCGCAGCGGCCCCCGGTTTGAACTTTGCGGCAGTTTGTCTTAGGGTGCGCAGAATTGCGGAGCAAGTGCTAAGACCCCCCAAAGGAGCTGAAGAATGCCTGATATGGACAAAACTGATTGGTATAGCGCCGATGCGGCGACATTTGGTGATCGTTTGGCCGGTGCGCGCGAAGCGGCGCATTTGACCCAAGAGGTGCTGGCGCGGCGTTTGGGGGTCAAGTTGGTTACAATTCAGAATTGGGAAAACGACCATTCCGAACCGCGCGCCAATAAATTGCAAATGCTGTCGGGCATGTTGAGTGTGTCGATGCGTTGGTTGTTGACGGGCGAAGGCGACGGTATCGATAGCCCGGTTGAGACGAGCAGCTCTGATTTGCAGAAAGCACTGGCCGAAATGGCGCGGATGCGGGCGCAAATGCTGGCCTTGTCGCAAGATATGGGGCATCTGGAGAAGCGGATGCGTGGTTTGGTGCGAGAGACTGCACTATGATCGAGACAGCAGAAGCGCGGTTAAAACGCATGGCGATGCGGTCGTGGCGGCGTGGCACCAAGGAAATGGATATGATCCTTGGCCCGTTTGCGGACAAGCATTTGGGCGGGATGGAACCTAAGACACTTGATCTTTACGACCAGCTGCTGTGGGAAAATGACCAAGAGCTGTTGCCATGGGTTTTGGGGCAGGTGCCGCCGCCGCAGGCCTATGATGAATTGATCGCAGAAATAGGGGTATTTGCCCGCGCGCGGCTACAAGCCTAAACTTCGCGTCGATTATTTTGGCAAATTCGTGACGAAACTGCCGCGAGTTTACCGAATGTTTGTGTTTTGTGCTGATTCTGTCCCAATCAATTTCCCCGGGGCGGAGACGACGATGACACTTCATACCAACCTACTTGATGGCTCGCACAAGGCACTGATGGCCAGTTATTTGGAAAGCCTTGCGCTGGTCGAACGGCTGCACCGTTTGCTGCTGGACGTGATTAAAGATGAATTTGAGCGCGTAGGCGTGCTTGAAATCAATTCGGTGCAGGCGCTGCTGCTGTTCAATATCGGCGAAAACGAGGTGACGGCGGGAGAGCTGAAATCGCGTGGTTACTATCAAGGGTCCAACGTCAGCTATAACCTGAAAAAGCTGGTGGAGCTGGGCTATATGCATCACCAACGGTCTGAGATTGACCGCCGTTCTGTTCGGGTGCGGTTGACCGAAAAAGGGCGCAACGTGCGGACGCTGCTGAATGATCTGTTCGCGCGCCACACCGAAGGCTTTGAAAAGCGTGGGATTATTGATGCCACGGGGATGGAAGACATCAACCAGTCGCTGAAACGGATGGAGCGGTATTGGGCCGATCAAATCCGCTATATTTACTAAGGCAGATTTTATCGCCACATCGCAGCATGGCTTGCCAGCTTGCCTTGCAGTTTAGCAAGGATGCGGTTGGCAAGCGAAGGCTGCGGGATGGTGCCATCGCGCAGCCGCTCCAGAACCACTTCGGGCGGGCAGGGCAGGCCGCTGACGGGATCAAAGTAGCGCGGATAGGCAATCAGCGCTGCATGGGCGAGGTGGGTTAAGGTTGGCAGGATTTGCGGCGTGCCATCGGGGCGGTGCAAACGGCGGTGAGGGATGGGGCCTAGATCTTGGGTCAGCCCCCAACCTGCATAAAACGGCGCACCAAGGCAGGTAACCGCTTTACCACGAATCAGCGCCTCGAACCCCAAGAGAGAGGTCATGGTCCACACCGCATCCACAAGGTCCAGCAGGGCGATCGGATCGGCCCTTGTGGCGATA
>CBDTUV010000117.1:0-8591 GCA_965363575.1 uncultured Pseudorhodobacter sp.
AAATCAAACGCCCAAACGGTCGCGCAGCGCGTAATACCACGACCCCACCATCGAATACGGCACCCGTAAAACCCGCCCACCGGGGAACGGATACCACGGCACCTTGGCAAACACGTCAAACCGGCTTTTGTCGCCATCAATCGCTTGGGCAAGGATCTTGCCAAACGTATGTGACCCCGTAACCCCATGCCCGGAATAGCCATGCGCGAAATAGGTGTTCTTCCCCAAACGCCCCATCTGCGGCACCCGACTGAACGACAGCGCAAAGTTCCCGCTCCACGCATAGTCAACCTTCACGTCTTTCAGGCCGGGATACACCTTGACCATCGCGGGGCGCAGTTTTGCTTCAACATCTGCAGGGTCCGTGCCGCCGTACACGGTACCACCGCCAAAAATGAGGCGCTTGTCGGCAGTCAGCCGAAAGTAATCCAGAATATAGCGCACATCTTCTACGCATTTATCGGTCGGCAACAAAGCCTTGGCCCGCTCCTCACCCAAAGGCTCGGTTGCCATCATCTGCGTCGATACCGGCATCACCCGCGCCGTCAGCGCCGGGATCACATGCCCCAGATAGGCATTTCCGCAGAGCACCAGCGTGCCACAGGTCATCGTCCCATGCGCCGTGCGCACCACAGGCTTTGCCGCTTCGGTATCGCAATCAATCACCGGCGATTGCTCATAAATCACGCCGCCAAGGCTTTCAAACGCCGCCGCCTCACCCAAACACAGGTTCAACGGGTGCATATGCCCGCCCGTATGGTCAATCATCCCACCAGCATACACATCTGACCCGATATGCTCACGCAACTGCGTCTTGTCCAACATATCCTGATTATGAATACCGTAACTGGCCCAAAGCGCGCGCCGCGCTTCAAGCTCTTTCATATGGGCCGAGGTCAGGCCGGTGAAAATATTTCCCGGCTTCAAATCACACTTAATCTTATAGGTCGCCACCCGCTCACGGATAATGTCGCCGCCTTCCTGCACAAGACCTGCGACAAAATTCGCCGTGTCCTGCCCATAGCGTTTCTTGATGGTTTGCAGGCTGGCATTCAGCCCGTTCACAACCTGCCCACCATTGCGCCCCGACGCGCCCCAACCAACCCGCGCACCTTCGATGATTGCCACCTTATAGCCCTTTTCGGCCAAATGCAGCGCGGTCGACAGCCCGCTATACCCAGCGCCCACAACACAAATATCAATGTGCTGATCGCCCTTCAGCGCAGGGCGCGCGGGCGATGGGTTCGCACTCGCGGCGTAATAGCTGGTGGTGTGTTTGGTCTGCCCATTAGGGGCAAAGGTTTCGATAGCCATTAAACGGACTCCAGATAGCTGTCATATTCAAAATCGGTCACATAGCGCGAAAACCGTTTCAGTTCCTGCATCTTGCATTCCACCAACATGGTTTGCAGCCGCTTGGAAAAAACGGTTTGCACGTGTTTTCCCTTGCGGAACGCCTGAATGGCCGTCGCCCAATCCAACGGCAAGTGGTCCAGCTTTTGGCTATAGGCATCGCCGACAATCGGCTCCATCGGCTCCATCTTGCCTTCAATCCCAACCAACGCGCCGCCCAAGATACTGCCCAGCACCAGGTAAGGGTTGGCATCCGCCCCCGCCACCCGATGCTCAATCCGCCGCGCCTTGTGGCTGCCGCCCGGAATACGGATCGCAGCAGTACGGTTTTCATAACCCCACGCCACACTGGTCGGCGCATGCGCACCGGGCAACAGGCGGCGATATGAATTTTGATGCGGCGCAAAGGTCAGCGTATTTTCCTGCATGGTTTCCAGCAAACCCGCGACCGCGTTCAGCATCAACGGCGTGCCTTCTTCACCGCCATTGTCAAACAGGTTCACCCCGTTTTCATCGACAAGGCTAAAGTGAACATGGAACCCGCTGCCCGACCGGTCGCCATAAGGCTTGGCCATAAAGGTCGCAGCCAGCCCATGCTTGCGCGCAATCCCGCGTACCAACCGCTTGAACAACACCGCATCATCGGCGGCCTGCAACGGGTCGGCCACATGCACCATATTAATCTCAAACTGCCCGGCGCCGTTTTCCGAAATCGCCGCATCGGCAGGGATGCCCTGCTCATGGCAGGCATCATAGACATCGTTCAAAAATGCATCGAAATGCTGCAACTCATCCAACGACAGCGCCCCATCCGAATCCAACCGCTTGCCCGTCACGGGTGAACATGGCGGCTGCGGCTGTGCCTCACTCGGGTCACACAGATAAAACTCCAACTCGGTCGCCACCACAGGGGTCAGACCCAGCGCTTTGTAGCGGTCAACGATGCTGGCCAAGGCACGGCGCGGGTCACCCGGAAAGGCTTGCCCATCGTCGTCTTCCATCCAAAACATCACCAGCGCTGACGGCCTGCTGGTCCAGTTCACCAACACAATCGGCCGCCCGGTATATTCACAAATCCCATCCGCATCGCCGGTTTCAAAAACCAGCTCGTTGTTCTCAATATCCTCACCCCAGATATCGACGCTCAGCACCGACAACGGCATCCGCAAACCGCCGTCCATTATTTCCTTGGCTTTTTCGATCGGCAACCGTTTCCCGCGCATCGCGCCGTTCAGATCACACACACAGGCAAACACGGTTTCAATTTCGGGCCGCTCTTGCAGCCATTTTCTGATGTTCCCGGTCGTCATATTTCAAAATTCCTTCCGCAGTTCACTGCGCATATGTTTCGCCATCCGAACAACATGGCGCCCCAAAAACCGCACCCCGCCAGACACCTGATCTCCAAGTGCTACTCTGTCCAAAGATAAATTGAAACAAGGATCGCTAGGGCGCATCAGGCCAAAAGACGCACCCTCAAATCCGGGCACAAATCCGGGCTCAAATCCGCCCCACACGCCAATCCGCAAACAGGTTCGACCGGCTGGAAAACAGGCTTGTGTCATGACCCGCAAACAACCCGTCCTGCGTCACCAAAACCGTCCGCCAGCCCCGCGCCGCCGCCCCCAGAATATCGGTGTGCAGCGTATCCCCACACATCGCTATGCGGTGCGCCGCCACACCGGGCAAGGTGGCCTCGGCCAAATCATACACCTCAGGAAAGGGTTTGCCGAAAAACCTGACCTGTTCGGGCATCATATCCGCAATCAAATGGCCAAAATGCCCCGGCTCAACCGAAAATCCCGCATCCCGCGGCGCTGCCAAATCAGCATTGCCAATATACAGACTGCGCGGGCGGCTTTGCATCGCACGCATCAACAAGGCCTGACGGCTTGGCGTCCAGGCCGCCGTCGATAAAAACAAAAAGCTGTCAACCAGATCATAGGCCGCCGCATCATCGCCCAACCGCAGCGCGGTTTCGGGCAAATCAGACATGCTGTCCTCATCTGCCGTAATCACCCCCCAGCGCCCCTCGTCCAAATACATCCGCGCCGCGTCCCGGCTGGTGATGATCTCATCATCCGCCAGCGCCAGCCCCAATCGCTTGAACTTGGCAATAGCCCCATCCCGGTCATAGCTTGCAGCATTGGTCAAAACACGAACAGCACAGCCCCGCGCGCGCAGCTCTTCCAGCCGCAGGTCCGCACCCGGTATCAGCGTTTCACCGACATTCAACACCCCAAACGCATCAAACACAAAGGCATCAACATCGCCGCAAATATCCAGCAAAGACCCCACATCCTGCGTGGCGGTACGTTCCGTAACCTTTGGAAATCGCTTGCGAACCTCCTCATACCGATCAAAAATGGAAAGTGTGGTCAACATCATATCCCCGCTTACGTCAGTCGCGCCGCTCGTTCCACTTCCAACATAAGGACAATTCCTCAAAGGGCCAGAAAAAACAACAAAACGCCACAGAACAGCGCCAAAACCGCTGATAACTCATGAAAATTCAGCAGTTTCTACCAAAACCATCCATAAAATTACCTATTTTGTTGCAACCCCGCCAATATTTTTGTTGTTTTGTTGCTTTATGCACCCTAACCTATCTCAAATCATGACAAACCGGGGGGTGCAATGTCGGCCAAAAAGCTTAGTCGGCGCGATGCCATCACCGCCCTTGTGCTCGAACAAGGTGCCGTGACCGTGGGCGCACTGGCCGAACGCTTGGACGTGTCGATGCAAACCATCCGCCGCGATGTCGATGCGCTGTGCGAGGGGGAAATGCTCCACCGCGTGCATGGCCGCATTGAACTGAACGCGGAATTCCTCAACACCCCCTTCGACCAACGCGCAGGCACCAACCTGTCCGGCAAACGCGCGATTGGTGAGGCGGCGGCCTCCCTCATCCCGGATGGCTCCACCGTGTTCATCTCTATCGGCTCCACCGCGCTCAGCGTCGCCAAATCCTTGCGCCGCCGCAAAGGCCTGACAATCATCACCAACAACCTCAGCGCCGCCATGGCCCTTAGCGAAGAAATGTCCAACCGCATCATCCTGCCGGGCGGCGAATTGCGCCTGCCAGACCGCGATATCTTGGGCAATGATGTGTTGGATTTCTTTGGCCGCTTCCGCGCCGATTTCGCGGTTTTTGGCACCGCAGGTATTGCCGACGATGGCGGCCTCTTGGAATTTCACACAACCGAAGTCAGCGCGACACAAAAAATTCGCGCAAATGCCAAAAAGTCCATCCTCGTGGTCGATTGGTCCAAGTTTGGCCGCCAAGCGCCCGCGCTGGGGGACAATATCACCGAGATTGACACGACAATCATCGACCGCCGACCGGGCAAAGCGTTCGCGCCCTTGCTGGATAAAATCAAAGACAGGCTGCTGGTGGCCGAAGGAGATGCTGCATGACAACGCCCCCTTTCGTGGTTTTAAAAGACATCGCAAAGCGCTGGAACGGCCAGCTTGGGGTTGAAAACATCTCGCTCGAAATTCCCGAAGGCAGCTTTACTGCCCTTCTCGGCCCATCGGGCTGCGGCAAATCCACCACCTTGCGCCTTCTCGCAGGCTTGGAACTGCCCGATGAAGGCCACATCCTGATCGACGGCAAAGACGTCACCACCAGCGCCGCGTCTGATCGCAACTTGTCGATGGTATTCCAATCCTACGCGCTGTTCCCGCATTTGTCGGTCGCAGAAAACGTGGTCTTTGGCCTAAAGGTCCGCCGCGTCGCCAAGGCGGAACGTCAGCAAAAACTGCACCGCGCGCTGGAAATCACCGGCCTTTTGGGGCTGGAAGATCGCAAACCCGGCGAATTGTCGGGTGGCCAGCGCCAGCGCGTCGCCCTCGCTCGCGCCATCGTGGCAGGTCAGCGCCTGTGCCTGATGGACGAGCCCTTATCGAACCTTGACGCCAAACTGCGCAATTCGGTGCGCAAAGACATTAAGAAACTGCAACGCGATCTGGGCATCACCGTGGTCTATGTCACCCATGACCAGACTGAGGCGATGAGCATGGCCGACACGGTGGTCTTGATGAAAGGCGGCCATATCCAGCAAGTCGGCGCACCCGAAGACCTTTATAACAAACCCAACAACACCTTTGTCGCCGAATTTGTGGGCGCACCGCCAATGGCCTTGATCGACGCCGAGGCCATACCGGGCTTTGGCCCCGCAAACGGCACTGGCAAAACCATCGGCATCCGTGCCGAAAACATCCAGATCGTGCCCAAAGGCCAAGGCCGCCTCAGCTGCACCGTGACTGAAAGCGAATTTCTGGGGTCGGAAACATTAATCGGCCTCAACCACGCCCATGCCACGGGCCTGTGCGTGCTGAAACCCGGACTCGCAATGATGGCCGAAGGGGCCACCCTCGACATCAATTTCCAAGACGAACACCTGCACGTCTTTGACGCCGCAGGAAAACGAATAACCACATCCTAACACCAAATCCAAAACGCCAACCTCAGGGAGAGAGAACCATGAAACACCTATCCACAACCGCCTTCGGTCTTGCCGCCGCCGTGGCCACAGGCCTTGCAGCCACCGTGTCTGCCCAAAGCGTGGCCGCGCAAACCAAACTGACCATGTATTACCCCATCGCCGTTGGCGGGTCGCTGACCGACGTGGTCGACGGTATCGTCACCAAGTTTGAGGCTGCAAACCCCGACATCGACGTCACCGCCATCTATTCCGGCAACTATGATGACACCCGCGTCCGCGCCCTCTCGGCCATTTCATCGGGTGAACCTGCGCAATTGGCCGTGATGTTTTCCATCGACGCCTATGACCTGATCGAACAAGACCTGATCATCCCGTTCGAAGATGTCGCCACAACCGATGCTGACAAGGCTTGGCTGGGCAGCTTTTACCCCGCCCTTATGGCCAACAGTTTGATTGAGGGTAAAACCTGGGGCATCCCGTTCCAGCGCTCCACCATCGTGGCCTATTATAACAAAGACATGTTCCGCGCCGCAGGCCTCGACCCAGAAGCACCGCCAACCACATGGGACGAAATGGTTTCCATGGGCAAGGCGCTGACCAAGGACGGCACCTCTGGCCTGATGATCCCCTCGACCGGCTACCCCTATTGGATGTTCCAAGCTCTTGCCATCCAGAACGGCAAAGAGCTGATGTCCGGCGACGGTCTGACCACCTATTTTGACGATCCTGCCGTGGTTGAAACGCTGGAGTTCTGGCAATCCCTGTCCACTGAGCATGGCATCATGCCGGCTGGCACCGTCGAATGGGGCACCTTGCGCCAAGCCTTCCTCGAAGGCCAAACCGCAATGATGTGGCACTCCACCGGCAACCTGACAGCGGTAAAGGACGCAGCCAGCTTTGACTTTGGCGTCGCAGAACTGCCGGGCAATGTGCGCAAAGGCTCGCCCACAGGTGGCGGCAACTTCTATCTGTTCAAAAACACAACAGACGAAGAACGCGCAGCGGCGTTGAAACTGATGCAGTTCATGACCGCACCAGAGCAAGCCGCCGAATGGTCCATCGCCACGGGCTATATGGGTGTGTCGCCTGCGTCTTATGACACCGATGCGCTCAAGGCCTACACCGCCGAATTCCCGCCTGCCTTGGTTGCCCGCAACCAGCTTGAAAGCGCTGTTGCTGAATTCTCAACCTTTGAAACAGCCCGCGTGCGTGATGGTTTGAACTCGGCCATCCAATCGGCCTTGACCGGGTCAAAATCCCCCGCCGATGCGCTGGCCGAGGCACAGGCAGCCGCCGTCCGTCTTCTGGCCGCGTACCAATAACCTGACAAATTGGGGGCCGGTGCGCAACTGCACCGGCCCCCTCACCCACCACCCCAGCGGAGGCGCGCGATGTCAGCCCATGTCAATCTTGAACGCCGCAGACAGGCCATCTACGGCTGGCTGCTTTTGTCGCCGGCCGCGATTTTGTTGATGGTCTTTGCCTTCTACCCCTCGGTCGCAACCTTGTGGGAAAGCCTGTTTTCCCGTGACACCCGCCGCAATCCATCCGAATTTGTAGGCTCGGGTAACTACGCCGACCTCTTTGCCGACCCGACCTTTTGGTTGGTGGTGAAAAACAACCTGTTCTACGCAGGCATCACCATCCCAGTTTCCATCGGCATCGCCCTTGCCATGGCGCTTTGGGCCAATTCCAAAATCTCGGCACGCGGCTTTGTGCGCACCGCCTATTTCACCCCCACCGTCCTGCCGATGATCGCCGCCGCCAACCTGTGGCTGTTCTTTTACACCCCGGGTTTGGGCGTGCTTGACCAAATCGGCAGCCTCTTTGGCCTGCCCTCCGTCAACTGGCTGGGCCAGCCCGAAACCGCCCTTTGGGCCATCATCATCGTGACCATCTGGAAAGAGGCGGGGTTCTTTATGATCTTCTACCTCGCCGCCCTGCAAACCATCCCCGAGGATCTGAAAGAGGCCGCCGATATCGAAGGCACCAGCCGCTTTACCTATACCCGCCGGATCGTCCTGCCGCTTCTGATGCCCACCACCTTGTTCATCGCCATCAACGCCATGATCAACTCGGTCAAACTGATCGACCATTTGTTCATCCTGACCAAAGGCGGCCCGTCAGATGCGTCCAAACTGATCCTCTATTACATCTGGGAAATGGCCTTCGCCTTCTTTGATGCCCCCCACGCCGCCGCCATGACCATCCTTGTGATCGGCGTTCTGGGCATCGTGGCCGCCGTGCAGTTCTTTTACCTTGATAAAAGGACGCATTACCAATGAAGAGCCTCACAAAATTCATGGACAGCTTTGGCGCCATCCTTTTGGCCGTCATCTGGATCGCGCCCTTACTGTTTGCCTTTTGGGCCGCAACCCACTCCACCTCGGATGCGGTGAACCTCAACCTGTTTTCGCCATGGACGTTGGATAACTTCCGCACAGCGTGGAACGGCGCACCATGGCTCAAGTACTTCCTCAACACCTTCACGCTGGTGACGATTATCCTGATCGGTCAGTTCATCCTGACCACACTGGCAGGCTTTGCCTTTGCGCAGCTGCAATTCCCCGGCAAGGATTACGTGTTCATCTTGGTCCTCATGCAGCTGTTCATTCTGCCCGAGGTTCTGATCGTCGAAAACTACGCCATGATCTCTCGCCTTGGCCTGTTTGACACGATCCTAGGCGTCGGCATGCCCTACATGGCCAGCGCTTTCGGCATCTTCCTCATGCGCCAAGCCTTCAAAGGTGTGCCAATTGAACTGCACGAAGCCGCCCGGATCGAAGGCTG
>CBDTUV010000118.1:0-8585 GCA_965363575.1 uncultured Pseudorhodobacter sp.
ACCCTTTGCTGCTGCCCGCCCGAAAGCTCGCTTGGCAAGCGGTCGCCATAACCGGTCAATCCAACCAGCCCCAGCCCCGCCACCGCCCGATCCTTGGTTTCCGACTTATCAAAGCCGGAAAACTTCAGCCCGTAACTCACATTCTCCATCACCGTCATATGCGGGAAAAGGGCGTAGCTTTGGAACACCATCGAAACATCCCGGTCCGTCGCAGGCAGGGTTGATACATCCTTGTCACCGATAAAGATTTGCCCGCGCGTGGGCATTTCAAGGCCCGCAATCATCCGCAAGGTCGTGGTTTTCCCGCACCCCGATGGCCCGAGCAAGGTCACCAAAGACCCCGCCGCGACCTCTAGGTCGATGTTATCCACGGCCACTACATCACGGCCATAAACCTTGCTGACCCCCCGAAAACTGACCGAGGCCGCCTTGGCGTTGATCTTGACCATATTAATGCCCCCCAGAGTTCGATGACCGCCGTCCAATTTTCGTCCGCCCGACAGCAAGTTGAAGCATTCCAACCGCAAACAGCATCACAAAAATCAGCGCAGTAGAGTAGGCAATCGCCAACCCATAGTCGTTATTTTCCACCCGCCCGATGATATAGCTGGTGGCCATGTCATAGCGGGCCGATACCAGAAAGATCACCGCCGAAATCGCCGTCATCGCGCGGACAAAACTGTACACCAATGCCGCCAAAATCGCAGGCCGCAACAAAGGCAGAATGACCAGCCGGAAGGTTTGCCAGGAATTTGCGCCCAATGTCAGGCTGCTTTCATCCAGCGATTTATCAAGCTGGCTCATCGATGCGATCCCGGCCCGCACGCCCACGGGCATGTTGCGGAAAACAAAGCTGATGACCAGAATGATGCCCGTGCCTGTGATTTCGATTGGCGGGACGTTGAACGCCAGAATATAGGCAACGCCAATCACCGTGCCGGGAATGGCAAAGGATAGCATAGTCCCAAATTCAAACGACTTTTTCCCCGCAAAGTTTTGTCGGGTCAGAAGGTAAGCGGTGATCAACCCAACGGCTGCCGTAAACGGTGCGGCGATTGTGGCGATCATGATTGTGGTAAAGAAACTGTCCCACGCCGAGCCTGTCCAACGGAACCCGTTATCCCCCCAGCTGATGGCAAAGGCGGTCTTGTAATGGGTCAGCGTCAGGCTGTCATCCACACCCCAAAGCTGCACGAAGGAGCCGTAGACGATGTAGATATAGACCCCGATGGTGAACAGCGCCCAAAGGCCTGCGATCACATAAACCGGCAGCGCGAGGCCAAGCGGCATTTGCGGATGCACGCCGGCATCGCCCTTGCCGGTGACGGTGGTATAGCTTTTCTTGCCCAACCAGAACCGCTGCAAATAGAACGCGCCAAGGGTGAAGCCCAGCAAGACCATCGCCAAAATCGCGGCGCGGGATTGGTCATATTGCGCGCCGACGATGGCAAAGAAAATCTCGGTGCTCAGCACGTCATAATTGCCGCCAAGGACCAGTGGGTTGCCGAAATCTGCCATCGATTCAATGAAACCCAGCAAAAACGCATTGGCCAAACCGGGCCGCATCAAGGGTAAAGACACGGTGCGGAAGGTTTGCCAACGGTTGGCACGCAGGGTTTGCGCGGCCTCTTCCATGCTGGGGGATACACCTTCGACCACGCCGATCATCACCAAAAAAGCGATGGGGGTGAAGGCCAGCACCTGCGCGATCAACAACCCCGGCATACCGTAAAGCCAGCGGGTTGGCTGCATGTCAAACACGCCCGCAACCCATTGCGTGACCGTGCCGGACATCCCAAACAACAAGATCAGCGCTAGGCCGATCACGAAAGGCGGGGTGATGATTGGCAGGACGGTCAAGGCCCGCAAGGCTTGTTTATACTTAAAATTTGACCGGGTTAGGACCAGCGCAAAGATCAGGCCCAGAACGGTGGTGATAACGCCTACCAACACCGCCAAAAACAGCGAATTCCACGCCGCCCCGCAATTGGTGCCAGAAAAACAGCCCAAGTCCCAGATCCGGCGATCTAGGAATTTGCCAAAGAATTCGACAATCGAATAACCGCCATCATCAGAAATGAACGCAGCGCCCAGCATCTTAACGATTGGGAAAAACACGAAAATGCTGACGATGGTGATCACACCGCCAATGGCCGCGGTCACAAAAACATCGCCATTCACCGCACCGCGCGCAGCGATGCCTTGGGTGAACAAAAACAAAAAGGCGCTTGCCACAATCAGCGCGCCATAGCCCATGCCAAATTGCCGGTCACCAAGATTACCAAACAGGGCGGTCAGCCAGCCATAGTTATAGCCGCGCAGGCCAATCCCCAACCCTTGGGCGATCATCCACGCAAAGCCAAAGCCACCCGCGATGATAAGCACTTTGCCATAAATAGGGTCAGTTTTGCGCCGTCGCATCACGAACAGCGGTGCAATCAGCGCCAACAGCATCGGTGCCAGCCACAGCTTTTCGCCTTGGGCAATCAGAAAGGCGGCGGGTGCGTAATCGTCGTCCAGCGGCCAGCCGTCAAACAACCATTCAAAGGTATAAAAGCTCTCCACCCCATACCAAGGGAGGAGAAGGAAGCCGACCCACCCGGCGATGACCCAAAAGGTCAAAACCGGGTGAGATGTGCGTTCAGATGTGACGGTGCGCAATGGGCTTACTGCGGCAAGGTGGACACATCGTTATCCCACTTGGACAACAAGCGCTTACGTTCATCCGACGAGCCATAGAGCTTGAAATCATAATCAATCAGCTTGATTTGGTCCATTTTTGGCGCGAGATCAGATGAGGTGGCGGCCATGTTCGACATCACCTGAAAGGCGTTCACTTGCAGGGCCAGCGTTTGTGCTTCGGCAGACAGTGCCCAATCATAGAACACTTTTGCCTCATCCATATTGCGCGCGCCTTTGACAATCGACATCGACCCGATCTCATACCCGGTGCCTTCGCAAGGGGCGACGGTCACGATGGGAAAGCCTGCGACAGTTTGCGCCACGCTGTCGTGCATAAACACGATACCAACGGTGGTTTCCCCTTGGCCTGCCGCTTTGATCGGGGCGGAACCGGATTTGGTGTATTGGTTGATGTTGGCGTGAAGGCGCTTCATATAGTCAAAGCCTTTTTCCTCACCAAACAATTGCACCATTGTGGCCAAAGTGGTGTAGGCAGTGCCCGACGAATTGGGGTTCGCCATCTGCACTTTGCCTTTGAATTCCGGCTTGGTCAGATCTTCCCAGCAGGCAGGGGCGGTCAGGCCAGAATCGGCCAAAAGCTTGGTGTTATAACCAAAGCCCAGCGCACCCGAATAGATACCGATGGTTTTATCGCCTGCCGAGGTGGCCTGTGCGACGGCCCAAGGGTGAAGCTGGTCGCGCATGGGCGAAACATAGGGTTCGGTCAGGTCTTCCTCAGCCGCTTGCAGATGCGGATCGCCGGTGCCACCCCACCAAACATCGCCCTTTGGGTTCACTTCTTCGGCCTTAATCTGGGCAAAGGTTTCGCCCGAGGATTTACGCGTCATATCGACGTCGATCCCGGTCTTTTCTTCAAAGCTGCGGGCCATAAGCTGGCACCAGTCTTCTTGTGCCGAGCAGTAAAGGTTGAGTTTACCAGCTGCCATTGCACCGCTTGCCGACAAGCCAGTAGCCAGCGCCAATACGGACGCGGCGATACTATAATTACGCATGATTCCCTCCCAGGACGTTTTTCGTTTGTGTTCTTATGACGCTACGTTGCAACGCTAGCGCTAACCTTGCAACCTTTTTGTAACGGTCAGATGACAGGTTTGGCTTGGTCAGCGGTTAGGTCAGCCGTGACAGCAGGTCCAAAAGCTGGGCACTCTCAGACGAGGTCAAAGGGTCCAAAGTGCGGGTTGAAACGCGCGTGGCATCCGCAATTCGGGCTGCAAAGAGCGCATGGCCAGCAGGGGAAAGGCCGATAATCAAGCGGCGGCGATCTTGGGCGTCCGGACTGGTTTGCACGAGGCCTTGGCGGACCAAACGATCCACGACTCCCTTGACCGTGGCGCCGTCCATCGCCGTGGCCCGGCCCAAGTGGTTTTGCGATTGCGGCCCAAGCTCGGCCAGTCGCGCCAGTACCGCGAACTGGGTCGTCGTCACCTCGGGGATCATGTCGGAAAACAAGGACAAGTGGCGCTGCGTCACGCGGCGCAGGACATATCCGATTTGGTCATCCAAACGGTAGCCGCTGGCTGCAGACAGATCGTCATTTAGCAAGGGGCGCGCTTTGGGTTCCACTCCTTCGGGATAGCGCCCGAAATGCCCGCGCGCAACAGCGTTGACAGAGGGCAGGTCGGCGCAGCACAGTGTTTGTACACAAACAAACTGGCGAGTGTGATGACCAGCTATTTGCACCCAGCAACCTTGGACGATGCCCTGCGTGCCCTTGGCCCGGATATGCGCATTTTGGCGGGTGGAACGGATATTTATCCTGCAACGCAGCAGGCGACCCTTGCGGGGGGTATAATTGATGTAGCGGCCTTGCCCGACCTGCGCGGGATTTCGCAAACGCAAGATGGCTTGCGGATAGGGGCCTGTACCACATGGACCGATATCGCCACAGCCACCCTGCCGCCCGCACTGAAGGCTTTGCAACAGGCTGCCTTGCAGGTTGGCGGGGTGCAAATTCAGAATGCTGGCACGCTGGGGGGGAACCTGTGCAATGCCTCACCTGCCGCCGATGGGGTGCCACCGTTGTTGGCGGTGGATGCTGTTGTGGAACTGGTCAGCGCTAGTGGGGTGCGACAGCTGAATTTGTCCGCGTTTTTGCTCGGACCCCGCAAAACAGCGCGGCGGGCGGATGAGATTTTGACGGCGATCCTTATTCCGAACGCTTCGCTTACCGGCCAATCCAGTTTTATCAAACTTGGGGCGCGAGCCTATCTGGTGATCTCAATCGCGATGGTCGCGGCGCGGATCACGGCAGAAAATGGCCGGATCACGGGTGCGGCGCTTGCCGTTGGGGCCTGTTCTGCCACCGCGCAACGGCTTGGCGCGGTTGAGGCCGCGATGATCGGCCAACCTGTGGCAGATGCCGCCGATATGATCAGCGCTACCCAAGTTGCGGCTGCCTTGTCCCCGATGGATGATCTGCGCGCCACTGCCGATTACCGCTCCCATGCCGCAACCGAACTGCTGCGCCGCGCAGTTGCCCAAACCTGCAAGGGCTTTGCATGAAGATTACCCTAACCTTGAACGGTCAACCCACCAGCTTTGACGCGCCGCCCAGCCTGCGTTTGTCGGACGCGCTGCGCGAAAAGGCTGGGCTGGTTGGCACCAAGGTTGGCTGTGATGCGGGCGATTGCGGGGCTTGCACGGTGTTGGTCGATGGGCAAGCCGTTTGCGCCTGCCTTACCCCCGCCGCGCGTGCCCATGGGCGCGATGTCCAGACGGTTGAGGCGCAGAACGACACCCTGACCCGCCTGCGCGAGGCGTTTCACCGCCACGGTGCTGCGCAATGCGGTATCTGCACCCCCGGCATGTTGATGACCGCCAGTGCCTTGCTGGCAACCAACCCTTCGCCCACCCCCGATCAGGCCAAGGCAGCCTTGGGCGGCGTGCTGTGCCGCTGTACAGGCTATACCAAAATCATCGCGGCGGTGTGTGATGCAAATCCAGCACCAGCAGCCCCGATGCCCAGCGCGGGCAAGGCGGTTGGCGCTGCGACCCCACGCCTTGATGGGGCTGCCAAAGTGGCTGGCGATATCTTTGGTGCGGATTTGTGGCAGCCGGGTGGTTTGGTGGTGCGGGCGATACGGTCGCCGCATCCGTCGGCGCGCTTTACCATTGGCGATACGGAGGCTTGGGCCAAGACCCATAGCGTACAGGTTTTCACCGCCGCCGATATTCCCGGCATCAACCGTTTCGGGGCCATTCCGCCTTTTGCCGATCAACCCGCACTTGCCGTAACGCATGTGCGCCTGCGCGGTGAGGCAGTGGCCCTTGTCGCCCATGAAGACGGCAACCCCGCGCCTGATCTGACGGATTTCCCTGTGGATTGGCAGGTCTTGCCGCCGCTTCTGTCACCAGTTGCCGCAAGCGCGCCTGACGCCCCCCAAATCCATGACAGCCGCGCGGGTAACACCCTGATCAAAGGCGGTGTGCGCCGCGGTGATGCCGCCACGGCCCTTGCAAATTCCGCCCATATTGCAAGCGCGACCATAGAAACGGCCTTTGTCGAACATGCCTATATTGAACCCGAGGCAGGGGCGGCATGGATGGACGGTGATGTGTTGGTGATCCGCGCTTGTACCCAAGCGCCCGTCATGGACCGTGATGAAACTGCGGGTGTTTTGGGCCTGCCGCATGAGCGCTTGCGCATTATCCCATCTGCCGTTGGCGGAGGTTTCGGTGCGAAACTGGATGTGTCGCTTCAACCGCTTATCGGGTTGGTTACGCTGAAAACCGGGCGACCCTGCCGGATGACCTATAGCCGGGCCGAAAGCATGGCCTCGACCACAAAACGCCATCCAGCCCAGATGACCGGGCACATTGGATGTGATGAAACGGGGCGGATAACGGGGCTGGAATTTGACGGGGTGTTTGATACCGGCGCCTATGCCAGTTGGGGGCCGACGGTGGCGAACCGTGTGCCTGTCCACGCTTCTGGCCCCTATTTTACACCCAATTACAGCGCTGTCGCCCATGCGGTGCATACCAACAATCCGATTGCAGGGGCCTTTCGCGGGTTTGGCGTGCCGCAAGCTGCGATCTGGCAAGAAACCATCTATGACAAGCTTGCCGATCAAGTGGGGATAGACCGGCTGGAGTTTCGCCTGCTGAATGCCCTGCGTAATGGTCAAACGACCGTCACAGGGCAAGAATTGCAGGCGGCAGGCATTGCCGAATGTTTGGCAGCTCTGCGCCCGCATTGGCAGCGGGCGCTAGCAGCGGCGCAGAAAATTCCGGGGCGCGGGGTTGGGATTGCATCGTGCTGGTACGGTTGTGGCAATACCGGGTTGCCCAATCCGTCAACCATTCGGTTGGGGATCACGGCCCAAGGCGATTTAATGCTGCACCAAGGAGCCACCGATATTGGCCAAGGGTCAAACACCGTTATCACGCAAATCGCCGCCGATGCACTAGGGTTACCGCTGGCGCAGTTTCAACTGATTGGGCCAGATACGTTCCTGACGCCCGATGGCGGCAAAACATCGGCCAGCCGCCAAACCTATGTCACCGGGCGCGCGGCCCATGCGGCGGGTGCGGCCTTGCGGGCGGAAATTTTGCGCCGGGCGAATATGGGCGACGCGGCAAGTTTGATGCTTGATGGCACCAAGATCACCGTGACCGAAGGCGGCCAGTCTGCGCAGATTTTGTTGCATAGCTTGCCCCTCAACACCCAAGGCTATGCCTTGATGGCCGAAGAAACCTATGACCCGCCAACCACCGGCCTTGATGCCAATGGCCAAGGCACGCCCTATGCCGTCTATGGCTTTGGCGCGCAGATGGTGGAATTGCAGGTCGATCCTGCTCTTGGCACCGTCAAACTGATCAAAATCACCGCCGCCCATGATGTGGGGCGCACCATCAACCCGCTTCTTGCGACGGGCCAGATAGAGGGCGGGATTGCCCAAGGGCTTGGTTTGGCCTTGATGGAAGAATACCTGCCGGGCCGTACCGAAAACCTGCATGACTATTTAATTCCCACCACAGGCGACATGCCCGAAATCGAAAGCCTGCTGATCGAAGTGCCCGACCCCCACGGCCCCTTTGGCGCAAAAGGTTTGGGCGAACACGTCCTTATCCCAACCGCCCCCGCCATTCTGAACGCCATTCGCCACGCCACAGGGGCCGAAATCACCCGCCTGCCCGCCCTTCCTCACCGCGTTTTGGCCGCGATGCAAAAGGCAAACCCATGACCTTGTGTTTCATCTTGGCAAAAATACCTAATCCCCCAGCGCAACCCAGCAGCGCCCTCGGAAAATTGGGCATGCCATGACAACACCTGAAAAGATCCGCTGCGATGCTTGCCCGGTGATGTGCTACATCGCCCCCGGTCAAACCGGGGCCTGCGACCGCTATGCCAATGATGCGGGCCGCATCATCCGCACCGATCCTGTGGTGTTGCTGTCTAAAACGCTTACAGGTGGCGGGCGCGTGGTGCCTTTTGCCGACCGCGACTGGGAGGGCGATCTGTTTCCAGCGGATGCTCAGATCACCGGTATCGGGTCTGGCACCACTTATCCCGATTATAAGCCTGCGCCGTTTATCATCGCATCTGAAATCGACGGGGCCGATATGGTCACGGTGGTGACCGAGGCGATCTTTTCCTATTGTGGGGTGAAGGTGAAAATTGACACCGACCGCTTTCTTGGCCCCGAGGGTGCCACCGTCCGCGCGCAAGGTGAGGCGATTGGCCATGTGACCACCGCCGAATATGGCAGCCAAATGCTGTCGCTGGGCGGGGTGCACCATCTGACGGGGGGCGAAAAGGCCGAAGGGCGGGTGACCTGTGCAGCCCTTTTGGCGCTGTGCAATGCCGAAGCGGTAGAGTTGACGATTGACCAAGGCAGCACAGTTACAATCCAAGCAGGCCAAGCGCCGATTGTCGATGG
>CBDTUV010000119.1:0-8568 GCA_965363575.1 uncultured Pseudorhodobacter sp.
GGGGATGCACTGGTGCGCGGGTCGGTCAACCTTAGCCTGCGCCTTGGTATCCCCCCGCTGATCGTGGGTCTGACCGTCGTTGCGTTCGGGACGTCGGCCCCGGAACTCCTCGTGTCAGTCCAGGCGATTTTGGATGACGCACCGGGCATCGCCCTTGGCAATGTCGTCGGGTCCAACATCGCCAATATTTTGTTGGTTCTGGGCATCCCGGCCATCATTACCACTATCCACTCCAGCACTTTGGGCGTCTCTCGCGGGTTTATCACCATGCTTGCCGCCACCGCATTGTTCATCGGCCTGTGCTTTTTGGGGCCGATCACATGGTGGCACGCGGCCATTTTGCTTGCGGGACTTGTGCTGATGATTACCGATAACATCCACAGCGCCCGCGCCCATCGCAACGCCGCCCAGGATGAGGAACTAGAGGGCGCAGACCCGTCCGCCCCATGGTGGAAAATCATCGGTTTTCTGGTCATCGGCATTATCGGCTTGCCCTTGGGCGCCGATTTCCTGGTCACAGGCGCCGCTGATATTGCCCGTGTCTATGGCATTTCCGAAACCGTGATCGGCCTGACATTGGTCGCCGTCGGCACGTCCTTGCCCGAACTCGCCACGTCCGTGATCGCCGCTTTCAAAAAGCAGGCCGATGTCGCGATGGGCAATGTGATCGGCTCTAACATTTTCAATCTGCTGGGGATTATCGGTGTGGCGGGCTTTGTTGGCCCCATCCCGGTGCCCGACAGCATGCTGCACTCTGACCTATGGGTCATGGCCGCCGCCTCCTTGTTGCTGATCCCCTTCATCCTCATGCGGTTCAACATCACCCGCACCGTTGGCATCATCTTTTGCGCGACTTATGTCGCCTATACCGTATCATTGGTGGCTTGAATGGCGCGCGCACTCATCACCGGGGCAGGGCGTCGCTTGGGCCGCGCAATGGCGCTCTATCTGGCGGGCCGCGGCCATGACGTCGCCGTCCACTACGCCACTTCGGGCGATGAGGCTGACGCACTTGTCGCCGAGATCATCGCCATGGGCCGCAGCAGCGTGGCCCTCCAAGCCGACCTATTGGATGACGCGCAAACCGAAACCCTGATCCCCCGCGCGACCGATGCCTTGGGTGGCCCGCTGACCGTATTGGTCAACAACGCCTCGATCTTTGAGTATGACACCATCCACACCGCCACCCGTACCAGCTGGGACCGCCACATCGGCTCAAACCTGCGCGCGCCGTTCGTGCTGACCCAAGCTTTCGCGGCCCAAGCCTTGCCCGCCACCGTCGACGACACGGGCGAACCCCTTGCCCCATCCCTGATCGTCAACATGCTTGACCAACGTGTCCGCAAACTGACCCCCGAATTCATGACCTACACGCTGGCCAAAATGGGCCTCTGGGCGCTGACCCAAACCACCGCACAGGCCCTTGCCCCGCACATCCGCGTCAATGCCATCGGCCCCGGCCCAACCATGCAAGGCGCGCGCCAAACGGGTCAACACTTCACCACCCAGCGCGCCAATACCATCCTGAAACGCGGCGCCAACCCTGCCGATATCACCGCCGCGCTGGGTTATTTCCTCGACGCCCCTGCCGTCACAGGCCAACTTCTCTGCGTTGATGGCGGCCAGCATTTAGGCTGGAAATCCGCTGATATCCTAGGGGTAGAGTAGCCCGCGCGCCATTCCCCTTGCCAAGTTGTGCACCGCGCGCGAATCCGTTACCAAACCGTTACATTTTCTCCTGCCTTTTCAACTGTTTGCCATATGAATAATTAAATATCATTGCAAAACAATACTTTAATAAACTGCCTCTTTTTTAGGCAATCCCGCGAAGCCTGCTGAAAACAAGGGAAAACCCATGCTGGCGGAATAGTCCTAACAGAGTTATCCACAGAAACCGGGGATAGGTTTCCTCTTGCCCCCGCCCGTGCTTCATTGCAGCACCAAAGGGAATCGCCATATCCAAAGGAAAGGATTTCACGTGACGGACGGCACGACCGATACGCCCACAGATCCGCCCACCGGGCATGGCGTCATTCAGGCCTATCTCAAAACGCTCGATGGCTCGCCGGGCGTCTACCGGATGCTGAACGCCGCGTCTGAGGTGCTTTATGTCGGCAAGGCCCGCGCCTTGCGCAATCGCGTGTCCAATTACGCCCGCCCCTCGGGTCATTCAGGCCGCATCGCCCGGATGATTTCCGAAACCGCCTCGATGATGTTCCTGACCACGCGCACGGAAACCGAGGCGCTGTTGTTGGAACAAAACCTCATCAAGCAGCTTAAACCCCGCTACAACGTCCTGCTGCGCGATGACAAATCCTTTCCCAACATCCTGATCCCCACGGAACACCCCTTTCCGATGATCAAAAAACACCGGGGCAAGCGGTCTGAAAAAGGTCATTATTTCGGTCCCTTCGCCTCTGCGGGGGCTGTGAACCGCACCCTCAACCAGCTTCAGCGTGTGTTCCTTTTGCGCAATTGCACCGATGCCATGTTCGCAGGCCGCACCCGCCCCTGCCTGCAATACCAGATCAAACGCTGTGCCGGGCCGTGTGTTGGCAAAATCAGCGAGGAAGATTATGCCAACCTCGCCGCCGATGCCAAACGCTTCTTGGAAGGCAAGACCACCGATGTGCAGGCCAACTTGGCGACCGAGATGTCGCGCGCCAGCGCCGATATGGAATTTGAACGCGCCGCCGCCTTGCGTGACCGCATCAAGGCGCTGACCCAAGTGCAATCGGCCCAAGGCATCAACCCCGTCTCCGTGGCCGAGGCTGATGTGATCGCCCTGCATATCCAGGGTGGCCAGGCCTGCGTGCAGGTCTTTTTCATTCGCGCCAACCAATCCTGGGGCAACCGCGATTTCTATCCTCGCATCCCCAATGATGCGGAAATCCCCGAGATTATGGAGGCCTTCGTCGCCCAGTTCTACGACGACAAGGTACCGCCGCGCCTTTTGCTCCTCTCACACCCCGTCGATAACGAAGATCTGGTGACCCAGGCGCTCAGCGACCGCGCGGGCCGCCGCGTCGAAATCACCATCCCGCAACGTGGCGAAAAGGCCGAGCTGGTGGAAAACGCCGCCCGCAATGCCCGCGAAAGCCTGGCGCGCAAAATGTCCGAATCCGCGACCCAGAACAAACTGCTCACAGGTCTGGCCGAAGCGTTCGACCTCGACGCCCCCCCCAAACGGATAGAGGTTTACGACAACTCTCATATCAGCGGCACCAACGCCGTGGGCGGGATGATCGTGGCGGGGGCTGACGGTTTCCTCAAATCCCAATACCGCAAGTTCAACATAAAATCCGAGGCCGGCGCGAACAGCGATGATTTTGGCATGATGAAAGAGGTGCTGACCCGCCGCTTTGAACGCTTGTTGAAAGAAGACCCCGAGCGCAACTCTGATGCATGGCCCGACCTCCTCCTGATCGACGGTGGGGCAGGGCAAGTGTCGGCGGTGGAAAGCATCCTGTCTGAACTCGGCGTCGATGACATCGCCATGATCGGTGTCGCCAAAGGCGTAGACCGCGACGCGGGCAAAGAAGAATTTCACCGCACAGGCCAACGCCCCTTCGCCCTGCGGATGAACGACCCCGTCCTTTATTTCGTGCAACGCCTGCGGGATGAGGCGCACCGCTGGGCCATCGGCGCCCACCGCGCCAAACGCGCCAAGGCCGTTTCGGCCACCCCGCTGGATGATATCCCCGGCGTCGGCGCCGCCCGCAAACGCGCCCTACTGGCCCATTTCGGCTCAGCCAAGGCCGTCAGCCGCGCCGCCATCCCCGACCTGATGGCCGTGGGCGGCATCTCGGAACCCTTGGCCCAAAAGATCAGCGATTTTTTCAACGCCAAGGGCTAATCCGCATACTCCTAAAATTTGCCTAAAATTGCGCTTCATCTTGGCTCAAATACCTTCTGACCGCGAATGACCCCACGGGCCAAATGGGGGTAGGCATCCCCTTCTCCGCAACAATGCCCCAATCCCGCCCAGAATTTGCCGCGAACCCCCGTCATACAAAGGTCAGTAGCGATTAAGGTTGGCTCGGTGGTTCGGACTTTTTGCCCCCACCCAGATCGAATCGTCGGGTCGCCCCGCTACTCCTAAAAGGACGCCGCCAGAACCGGGTAAGGATCTGGCGGCGTTTCTTCATCTCGCAGCGCTCTTCAAACGCCAATCACGCAAAACCGGGTGCCACCCGCAGCGTTCCGGTTTCAAACCCGCGCCGACTGCGTTCAACAGTGTTCAGATACTTGCGCGTGACCGGATGGTCGGCGTCCAAAACGCCCAAGCGGACCAGCAAGGCACAAATCGCAAGCTCCGCGCCCCGCGTGCCGCCATCGGTGACCTTCAACGCAATACCCTTTTTCAAGTCCGGAATAATCGCGGTAAACACAGCCTCGGCACCGGTTTTAATCGCCACCCGGCCCCCCATCGCCCGCATCAACTCGGTACAGGCCCGGCCTTCACCCGCAACCATTTCAGGGTGTGTCATCATCCCGCGTGACAGTTTATAAGCCGCATCCTGCCGCGCATCCGCCCCCTCGCGGGCACAGGCAAAAAACGCCATGGCGCGGGCCAAGCCATGCACAGATGTCGAATAATTCGGGGCCGAACAGCCATCAATCCCAAACCCCGCACTCGTCTCGCCCGTCACCTCTTCAAACGCGGCCTTCACGGCCATCTGCACCGGATGATCGGCCTCGATATAATCGGCATGCCCGCCCATATGCTTGTTCAGCATCAAAAATCCGGCATGCTTGCCTGAACAATTGTTATGCAACTGACACGGGCTGTTGTCGGTCTTGATCAAGCGGTCCCGCTCGGGCCGGTCCGCAGGCTCTTGCGGGCCACAGCGCAAATCCGCCTCACCCAAGCCCAGATCCGCCAACAACGCCGCAACCGCCTCAGTATGGATCGCCGCCCCATTATGGCTTGCACACACCAACCCGCGCTGCTTGACCGTCAAATCCCGCCCCGCCCCGCTTTCCAGCAACGGCAGCGCCTGCACCATCTTGCAGCTCGACCTTGGGAAAATCACCGCCGCCGGGTCGCCCCACGCCGCCTCAATCGACCCATCCGCCCCGCAAATCACCGCGTGCCCCAAATGCGTGCTTTCCAACTGCCCGCCACGCCAAAGTTCGGCCATCGCCACCGGATTTGTCATTTCCCTATCCTTTTCTCTGCTATCCACATCAAACATGCGCGATTTTCTGCCCATAGGGCTTTTACGGACTGCCCTTTTTGCGTTATGCATGAAATATCGAGTTGAAACGACCTGCGCCACAGGAAAAGCTTACGCAATGGGCTACGTGGCCAGGGTACCGAGGCATTGAACAGCTGGAGGCTGTGAACGATATGACATCACGCATCATGGGCGCGCTGATTGGCGCATCACTTGGACTGGGGGCCTCCGCAGCCTTTGCACAATCCGAAACGGAATGTGTTTCCGCCAAAACGGATTGGAGCGTTTGCGTCTGGCAACAACCCAAAGAATGCTGGGGCGTGTCCAAACCCAAAGAAACTGTGAACAGCAAAGACGGCAAGGTCGTCTCGGCCCGGCGCGGCGATATCTTGATGTTCGTCACCTTCCGCCCCGGTTCTGGCGCCAAGGGTGAGGTGTCGTTTACCGGCGGCTACCCCTTTGCCTCCGGCTCGACCGTCAACATCGACATCAACGGCAAATCGTATGAGCTGTTTTCCGAAGGCGAATGGGCATGGCCAGCAACCCCCGCGGATGATTCCGGCCTCTTGGCCGCGATGAAAGCCGGCTCTTCGGCCGTGCTTACAGGTCGTTCGGGCCGTGGCACGCAAACCAAAGACACATTCTCGCTCCAAGGTTTCACCGCCGCGATGGCCGAGGCTGAACAGCGCTGCAAATAAACCGCTGATCCATAGCTTGCACAAACGCCCCGCTGCAAAGGCTCCGGGGCGTTTTCTTTTGCCAAGGCTTCCGCTATAAAGCCGCCTTGCCCAACAGGATTGCCACCATGAACACCGCCCCCATCACCCAAGACGTCCACACCATCCCGCGCAAACTGCCCGAGGGGGGCAAAACCAACATCATCGGCCTGACCCGTGATCAACTGCGCGACGCCCTCATCACGGCGGGCTGTCCTGAAAAGCAGGCCAAAATGCGCACGGGCCAAATCTGGCAATGGGTCTATTTCTTTGGCCTGCGCAATTTCGCTGACATGACTAACCTCTCCAAAGACTTCCGCGCCCTGCTTGATGATAAGTTCGAACTGGCCTTGCCCGAGGTGGTGACCAAGCAAGTCTCCACCGATGGCACCCGCAAATATTTGGTGCGGATCCAAGGCGGGCATGAGGTAGAGGTGGTCTATATCCCCGAAACCGATCGCGGCACCCTATGTATATCAAGCCAAGTCGGCTGCACCCTGACCTGTTCTTTCTGTCACACTGGCACGCAAAAACTGGTCCGCAACCTGACGCCGGGCGAAATTGTCGGCCAAGTTATGCTCGCCCGCGATGATCTGAACGAATGGCCGGTCAAAGGCGCGTCCAACGCCGACCCCGCCGCGCGCCTTGTGTCAAACATCGTGCTGATGGGCATGGGCGAGCCGCTGTATAATTTTGAAAACGTCCGTGATGCGATGAACATCGTGATGGACGGCGAAGGCATCGCCCTTGGCCGCCGCCGCATCACCCTGTCAACCAGCGGCGTGGTCCCCGAAATCGCCCGCACCGCCCAGGAAATCGGCTGCCTGCTGGCGGTCAGTTTCCACGCCACCACGGATGCGGTGCGCGACACCTTGGTCCCCATCAATAAAAAATGGAACATCGCAACCTTGCTCGATGCCCTGCGCGACTACCCCGGCCTGACCAATTCCGAACGCATCACCTTTGAATATGTCATGCTCGACGGCGTGAACGACAGCAAGGAAGACGCTCACCGCCTGATTGAACTGCTGCGCGGCATCCCTGCCAAGGTCAACCTGATCCCCTTCAACGAATGGCCGGGCGCGCCCTACAAACGCTCATCGGGCAACCGCATCCACGCCTTTGCCGATATCATCAACGCCGCAGGCTATGCCTCCCCCATCCGCAAACCCCGCGGCGAGGATATCATGGCCGCCTGTGGCCAGTTGAAATCTGCGACCGAAAAAGAACGCAAATCGCGTAAGGGCGTTGAGGCGGGGTAGGGGGCTGGGGGACTATTCCGGCAAAGGTCTCGCCTAAGCCCAGCGTAACCTATGCGGAGTGCTGCACGGATGCTCGCTAACACAGCAGCCGCAAAAACCGTTCAACAACGACCTTTGTTTTGAACGGGGTTTTTGGCGACGTGAAAAGTAGCCTTTTTGCATGTACCACAAACGAGTGTTTTTGGTGTACCTCTAACGTCGGCAGTGCGGACTAAGTGCGCTTTCGCTGCACTGGCACCAATAGGCAGCTTATCGTAGCAACGTGTGCGTCTAGCAGTGTTGGATGCGGTCCAAGGCAACCTTCGCCTCGTCGACTATGTCTCGGACAATATCACAAGCGGGTTGAACTTCTTTAACCATTGATACGCCTTGCCCAGCCCACATTGAGATAGCTTCGACATTGCCCGTTAGATCAGCAGAGGGTGATTTGCTTTGATACCTTAGGACATCACCTCCTTTGGTGGATGAAGCGAGGACATCACCTTCTCCGGGTCTTTGGCCAAGTTTCGGTCGGCCCGCATCCACCCACATTTGAGATGTGCTGTTCTTCAAGGCCCTGTGTGGCGCATCTGGCCAACCAATATCATACAGGTCGTCAAAATGGGCTGTGTCGTTTTCTGTCGATGCAAGAAGGTGCGATAGATAGTCTGGATGGACGTTTGCCTCAACCGCTGCGAGAAATCTGGTTCCGACCCATACAGCCGAAGCGCCCAACATCAGCGCCGCCGCTAGTCCGCGCCCGTCCGCAATTCCTCCGGCAGCCACAACCGGAACAGTGCCAATTGCGTCAACGATCGCTGGTATGAGCGCCATACTCCCAACCGTTCCGCGTACATGCCCCCCAGCTTCCCAACCTTGCGCACAAATCGCATCAGCACCAAGTTTTGCAGCAGCTTTTGCATCAGCCGCATCCCCAGCGCTATATATGACTTTGGCACCGCGAGACTGTGCGTGCGCTAGAAACTTTCCGGGCGCTTGCCAAAACAACGAAATGATTTTGACCCCTTCGTCTAGGCATGCGTCGAGATGCTCCATACTCGGGAATTCCATGTTCAGATTGACGCCGAATGGCTTGTCGGTAAGCCGCTTTATGTTGCGTACTGAATTGCGAAGTTCATCTACGTTGACATGCCAAAGGGGTGCTAAACCAAGCCCGCCCGCATTGCTCACTGCCGCGACCAAAGCATCAGTAACAACTCCGGCCATGGGGGCTAACACGACGGGGTTTTCGATACCAAAAGTGTTACAGAAATCTGTTCGCATAGCTCTTTCCCCTCAATGCACGAATTATGCATTCAAAATTCTTGCATATCGACCAATTATGTCAAAGCGGAAGTTTGAGTAGACTGAAGCATCCGTAACTCTGGGCTCCTTGCTGCCATTCGCTGCGAAGGTGACCGAGGTCCGCCA
>CBDTUV010000120.1:0-8558 GCA_965363575.1 uncultured Pseudorhodobacter sp.
CGATGCGCAAGCACCCGGTTTGGGTTGAGGGTACTGCGCCTGTGTTTTTGGACTAAGCCCCTGCGAATTACAGCAGGTCTTCTTCTTCACCGTCCACATCGACGCCCATCGCATCCAGCCCAGCCTCAAGGTTTTCGGCCAGATGCGGCATACCCATCAGGTAATCAGAGGTCGGGGTGGTTTTTTCGGTGCGCGCGGTCATCAGCGCCTCGGCGTAATCTTCGGCGTCAAAGCTGCCGCGCCCGACCCACGCAATTGCGGTCAGGTGGGCCTGTTCATCCTCGTTGAGGTTTTCGATGAAAGCGACAAGCTCGGCCTCGGCCACGCGACCTTCGCGGGCTTGAAAGATGACTTGGACCACTTTGCTGGCGCTGATGTCGATCATGATATTTCCTTTTCGTCTTGGCCGCTATGGTGGCGCAGGATGCGGGCCAGAGCAAGGGGTGCTGCAAGGGTTGCGCGCGCCCCGTGTTTCCCCCCTTGCCGCGCCCCTGTGGGTGGGGATAGGGTTTGAGCATCAACATTAAAGGGACGTCATGCTGATCGGCATTTTGCAAACAGGCCATGTTCACGACAATCTTGTCGAGGAATACGGTAATTATCCTGCCATGTTTGAACGGCTTTTGGCAGGCCAAGGTTTTGACTTTGCCACATGGCGCGTGGTCGATATGGAGTTTCCGCCCAGCGTGCATGAGGCCGATGGATGGCTTATCACCGGGTCCAAGCATGGCGCCTATGAGGACCACCCGTTTATCGCCCCGCTGGAGGAGTTTATCCGCGCGGCGTATGACGAGCATGTGCCGATGGTTGGCATTTGTTTTGGCCATCAGATCATCGCGCAGGCCTTGGGCGGGCGGGTCGAAAAATACCCCGAAGGTTGGGCCGTGGGCGCCACCGAATATGATTTTGAAGGCAAGCCCGTGCGGATGAATGCGTGGCACCAAGACCAAGTGGTCGAAGTGCCACCCGAAGCGCGGGTGGTTGGCACCAATGAATTTTGTAAAAATGCGGCCCTTGCCTATGGCAACAGCATTTTCACGGTACAGGCCCATCCCGAAATTCGCGATGATTATATGGAGGGGTTGATGCGAGAGCGTGGCCCCGGCATCGTGCCAGAGCCTGTGTTGAAAAAGAGCCAAGACAAGCTTGGCACCGCTTTGGATGATGCAGCCGTAGCCGACCATATTGCCGATTTTTTCAAACAGCCAAGAGGCTGATGTATTTTTAACCGGGGCTTTGCGATGACCAATTGGACCGATAACCTGCCCGAAGCTGCACGCGACTATATCGCAGGGCGGCGTTTGGATGAGGTAGAGTGTATTATTGCCGATATTGCAGGCGTGGCGCGGGGCAAGGCGATGCCTGCGTCCAAGTTTGCGACGCAGGCAAATTATTTCCTGCCGAACTCAATTTTCCTGCAGACGATTACTGGTGAATGGGCCGATAACCCGTCGGGCCTGTTTACCGAGCCGGATATGGTTTTGGTGCCGGATTATTCGACCACCACGGCAGCCCCTTGGACCGCCGATGTGACGGTGCAGGTGATCCATGATGCCCAAGACCAGCTGGGCAATCCGATTGCCACAGCGCCGCGCAATGTGCTGCGCCGGGTTTTGGACCTGTACAAGGCGCAAGGCTGGGCGCCTGTGGTGGCACCCGAGATGGAGTTTTTCCTGACCGCGCGGAATTTGGACCCGAATATGCCGGTACTGCCGCCAATGGGTCGGTCTGGGCGCAGGGCTGCGGGCAAGCAGGCCTATTCGATGAGTGCGGTTGATGAATATGGCAAGGTGATCGACGATATTTATGACTTTGCCGAGGCGCAGGGCATGGAGATTGACGGGATTTTGCAAGAAGGCGGGGCCGGTCAGGTTGAGATTAACCTAGCGCATGGTGACCCGGTGCGTTTGGCCGATGAGATCTTTTTCTTTAAGCGGTTGATCCGTGAGGCGGCGTTGCGGCATGATTGTTTCGCGACCTTCATGGCCAAGCCGATTGAAGGGGAGCCGGGGTCTGCGATGCATATTCACCATTCGGTGGTGGATATTGAAACCGGGCAGAACATCTTTTCTAAAGAAAACGGCGAGGAGACAGAGGCGTTTTTCCACTTTATCGCCGGGATGCAGAACCATTTGCCGGGGGCTGTGGCGTTGCTGGCGCCCTATGTGAACAGCTATCGCCGCTATGTGCCGGATTTTGCGGCACCGATTAATCTGGAATGGGGGCGCGATAACCGGACAACGGGGCTGCGCGTGCCGATTTCGGGGCCAGCCGCGCGGCGGGTGGAAAACCGTTTGGCGGGGATGGATTGCAACCCATATCTTGGGTTGGCGGCCAGTCTGGCCTGCGGCTATCTGGGCTTGATGGAGCGTAAGATGCCGCGCGATGAATGCACCGGCGACGCCTATAACATTGAGACGGATTTGCCCTATAACTTGGGCGATGCGTTGGATTTGTTGGAGGAGGATACAGCGTTGTGCGAGGTGCTGACGCTGGAATTCTGCAAGGTTTACGATTCGGTGAAGCGGAATGAATACAAAGAGTTTCAGCAGGTTATCAGCCCGTGGGAACGAGAACATTTGTTGCTGAACGTATGAACCTTTTGCATGTGAATGATAAGGCGGGGGAGTACCCCGCCTCTTATTATGCCGCGACGGCGGTGCCTTTGGCGGCATTTGCGCCGCTTAAAGGGCAGGCCAGTGCGGATGTGTGCATCATTGGCGCTGGCTATACCGGGCTGTCGGCGGCGCTGCATTTGGCGCGGGCGGGCCTTGATGTCGTGGTGGTGGAGGCGCACCGCGTGGGGTTTGGCGCATCGGGGCGCAATGGTGGGCAGGTAGGCTCGGGCCAGCGGTTGGAGCAAGATGCGCTGGAAAAGATGGCGGGGCGTGAGGTTGCGCGCAAGCTGTGGGATATGGGCGAGGAGGCCAAGGCGCTGGTGCGCAGTTTGGCCGATGAGATGGGGTTACCGTTTCATGCGGGCGTGGCGCATGCCTGCTATACGAAAGGCGAAGTGGCGCATGCCCAAGCGTACCGTGAAAAGCTGGCGCGGGATTATGATTATGATCAGATTGACGCGCTGCCGGATGGGTTGATCGGGTCGGCGGCGTTCAAGGGTGGCGATCTGGACCGCGGTGCAGGGCATTTGCATCCGCTGAACTTTGCGATTGGGCTGGCAAAGGCGGCGGTGGCGGCAGGCGCACGGATCTATGAGCGGTCTGAGGTGCATCACATCCAGCACAACCTGCGCAGCGAGGTGCAAACTGCGCATGGCCGGGTCAGTTGCAACCATGTGATCTTGGCCGGCAATGGGTACTTAAGCGGGCTGGACCGTAAAGTGGCCGCGCGGGTGATGCCGATCAACAATTTCATCGTGGCGACAGAACCTTTGGGCGACCGGGCCGCAGGGATTTTGGCGGAAAATGTGGCGGTGGCCGATAGTAAGTTTGTGGTGAACTACTGGCGCTTGTCGGATGACAAACGCTTGCTGTTTGGCGGCGGCGAAAGCTATGGCTACAAATTCCCCGATGTGGTGAAAACCGTGCGAAAACCGATGCTTGAGGTATACCCCCAGCTGCGTGATGTGAAAATTGACTATGCTTGGGGCGGCACATTGGCGATTACGATGAACCGGATGCCGTGCTTTGTGCGCAGCCATCCACGGGTGTTTTCGGCCTCGGGCTATTCGGGGCATGGGGTGGCGATGGCCACGCTGGCGGGCAAGCTGATGGCGCAGGCCGTGCAGGGACAAGCGGGCGGGTTTGATGTGCTGGCCACCCTGCCCCAGCCGCGCTTTCCGGGTGGGATTGCGCTGCGCTGGCCGCTGCTGGTGGCGGCGATGACGTGGTATGGGATGCGCGACAGGTTGGGAGTGTAAGCCCCCCAGCCTTAAAGTTTAGAGAGCTTCTTTTGCAGCTCGGCCAATTGGGCCCTTATCTCGCGCAGCTCTTGCGATTCCGATGCTGGGTCTTTGGCTTGCGCGGGCGTATCGTCGCCTTCATCCCCGGTGCCAGGTGCGGACCAACCGGGCACACCGCCCATGATGGATTTCAAAAACATCTCTTGCTGTTTGCGCATGGCGTCAAAGCCGGGAACCGCCGCCATCGGGTTTGGCACCTTGGTCAGGTTTTCCACCATTTTGGATTGGCTGTCGCGCAGCATGTCAAACGACGCGGCCAAAAACTGCGGCACAACCGAGGTGACCCCGGTGGCATAGCTGCGCACCAGATCATTCAGCACGTTTGTGGGCAGAACGCTTTGACCTTTGCTTTCATTTTCAGCGACGATTTGCAAAAGATATTGGCGCGTCAGGTCATCGCCGGATTTCAGATCAATGATCTGCACCTCACGACCCTTGCGGATAAAGCCGGAAATATCATCTAGCGTCACATAATCCGAGGTTTCGGTATTATAGAGACGGCGGCTGGCATAGCGTTTGATCAGCAGCGGCTTTTCAGTATCGGCCATGTTGCCCCCTGTTTAACGGTTTGCGCAAAAATACTGCTTTGCAGAAAAACCTTAGTGCAGTGCAGAAAAAAAGGAAAGAGCGGGCTTCATAAGAAGCCCGCTCTTGGCGCGTTACCAACAGGGAGGATGCTGTACGCGGCCAAAGCCGTTAAGCTTACTTTGCAGCAGTTGCTTTTTTCGCAGCCGACTGCACGTCAGCAGTTGCTTTTTTCACAGCAGCAGTTGTTTCTTCTGTGGCTTCTTTGCCAGCAGCCAACATCAGCTCGACAGTTTCCATCTGAACTTTTTTCGCGATTTCAGCGAAAGCAGCCATGTTTTCAGCAGCCATTTCGGAAGCTGCCGACGCGAAGTCAGAAGCGGCTTTGCTGTATTCAGCAGGATCTGCCTTGGCAGTTGCCACGCCGGATACTTTTGCGATGGTGTCTTTTGCCCACTTGGACGAAATCTCAGTCGACTTTTCAGCGGCTTCCAAAGTTACTTTGGCCAGTTTTTCGGCCATTGCAGCTTGGGTTTTGAATGCATTTTGAAACGCAGTGTTATCCACTGGGAATGCAGCCATCATGTCTTGAACCATTTTCGGCATATCTGGTGTCTTGGTCATTTTCAGTCTCCATCTCGAGCGGTAAAGTGTTCCGCGGTTTCTTGATAAGACAGATATAGATGCTGCAGCGCAGCATTGCAAGCTTTTTCTGCAGCGCAGCATTGGAATCGGCGCAATGCTGCGTTGCAGTATGTGCATGGGGTGGGGGTGCAGCCCCTAAACCCCGGAACCCGCTGGTTTTTCCTGTGGTGTGGCCACGACATAGGTACCGGGTGCAGGTGCCAGAACCGGGTTGTCAGGGCCGCCGGGCGCACGGGCGGGGACCATTTTGCCCGATTGTGCGGCCAACCATTTGCCCCAACGCGGCCACCAGCTTTCATGATGGAAGGTTGCGCCTTCCAAAAACGACTCAGGCGTCGTGAGGGGGGCGTCATTGGTGTAATGGCCGTATTTCTTCTTAGTCGGCGGGCTGATGATGCCTGCGATATGGCCTGATTGGGCCATGATAAAGGTTTTATCCTTGCTGCCGAATTGGCGCATACCGTTAAAGCTGCTTTTCCAAGCCGCGATATGGTCAGTCTCGCAAGCGACGGCGCAGATCGGGATTTTGATGTCCGTCAGCTGTACCGGTTCACCAAACACCGGAAAGACCCCGTGCGCGAGGCCGTCTGCCTGGCACAGGCCGCGCAGATATTCCATCGCCATTTTGGCCGGAAGATTGGTGCCATCGCCGTTCCAGAACAGAAGGTCAAAGGCGGGTGGCGCCTCGCCCATCATGTAGCTTTTGATGGCGGGCTGATAGATCAGATCGTTTGAGCGCAGGTAAGAGAAGGTGCGCGACATGAAGCTTTTATCAAGGATGCCATCGGCCGCGACCTGCCGTTCAATGCCGTCGATAAAGTCATCCGAGAGGAACACACCCACCTCACCCTGATCGGAAAAATCGGTGAGGGTGGTGAAGAAAGTAGCGGATTTGACGGTATCATCGCCCGCCTTTGCCAAATGGCCAAGGGTCAGCGACAGCGTGGTGCCTGCGATGCAATAGCCCACCGCGTTGACCTGTTTGGTGCCGCAGATGCGCCGCACCTCGGCCATCGCACGCAGATAGCCGTCGCGGATATAGTCATCCATCCCCACATCGGCATAGGTGTGATCGGGGTTGACCCAAGACACGATGAACAAGGTGAAGCCTTGATCCACAACCCATTTGATCAGGCTGTTTTGCGGTTTCAGGTCCATGATGTAGAACTTGTTGATCCACGGCGGAAAGATCAGCAGCGGGATATCATGGACGGTTTCTGTGGTGGGGCTGTATTGGATGATTTCCATCATTTTGTTGCGGTAAACGACAGCGCCGGGGGTGGTGGCGATGTTTTCACCGACTTTGAACGCGTGTTTATCGGCCAATGTGATCAGCAGATCGCCTTGGTTGTTTTCAATATCACGGACAAGGTTTTCAAGCCCTGCGACAAGGCTTTGCCCATCGGTGGCAACGGCACGTTCCAAAGCATCGGGATTGGTGCCAAGGAAGTTGGTGGGCGACATCATGTCGACGATTTGGCGGGTAAAGTAGTCCACCCGCTTTTTATCGGCGGGCTCCATGTGTTCCAAACCCTCCACAGTGTTGGAAATCATTTCCGAATTCAGCATATATTGTTGCTTGAGGTAGTTAAAAAAAGGATGCTCTTCCCACATAGGATTGGAAAAACGTCGATCTTTTGGGGTCGGATCCGCAGGAGCCTTCAGTTCGCCCTTTAGCAAGACATGCTGGGCGTCAACGTAATGCTTCAGGGTTTTGCCCCAATAACTGACCTGGTTCTCTATGAGTTTGGAGGGATTTTGCATCATCTCGGCGACATAGGCGGTCGCGGCCTTCATATAGACGTCTTGGCCGGGGCCCGACAGCGCCGGGTCGGCAGATTTGCGGGTTGCCAAGGCTGCGGTAAGGCGCTTGGACAGTTCATCGACCTTTTGCAGGTTTTCATTCAATCGTGCGAGACGTGCGTCCTCGTCGTTTTGAGTTGTTGCCATATTAATATTCCCCCCCTATATTCGCTGCAACGCAGCATGACGGACGTGTTTCGTAATCGTAACCGACGCGCCGCAACCCCGAAGGCCTTGGAGCTAACATGAAGTATATGATGACCTACGACCTGATGGAAACCATGCGTAACACGAATGAGTGGATGGGGGCCACGGCAAAGGCGATGGCATCGTATCCGGCCTTTGCTTTGTCGATGAACCCGATGATCAAAATGACCGCCGCTTGGGGCGAAGTGACCGAGCGGACGTTCCAGCGGATGGTGGACAAGCCTGATTGGGGCGTGCGGTCTATCGTTGGAACCGGCGGGCAGGATCACTTGGTTGATATCGAAAAAGTGGTGGAGCGGCCGTTTGGCGACCTGATCCATTTTTCGGTTCGTCGCCGCGCGCCGATGAAACGCCGCGTTTTGGTGGTGGCCCCGATGTCAGGGCACTATGCGACTTTGGTGCGGTCGACAGTAAAAAGCCTGCTGATTGATTGCGAGGTTTATGTCACCGATTGGCATAATGCGCGCGAAATTCCGGTATCAGCGGGCAAGTTTGATATTGAAGATTATACCCTCTATCTGGTTGATTTTATGCGCGAACTTGGGCCTGACACCCATGTGATCGCCGTGTGTCAGCCTGTGCCTTTGGCGCTGGCCGCCACCGCCTATCTGGCCGCCGAAGACCCGGACGCGCAACCCCTGAGCCTGACCTTGATCGGTGGGCCGGTTGACCCGGATGCGGCGGCGACAGACGTGACCGACTTTGGCCGCCGCGTGACGATGGGCCAGTTGGAGCAGACAACGATCCAGCGGGTCGGCTTTATGTATCCGGGCGCGGGGCGGATGGTTTATCCGGGCCTGTTGCAGCTGCAAAGCTTTATTTCGATGAACTCGGAACGGCACAGCAAAGCATTCCAAGACCAGATCATGCGCGTTGCACGGGGTGAAGCATCGGACCATGACGCGCACAACCGATTCTATGATGAATATCTGGCCGTGATGGATATGCCTGCCGAATTTTATCTGTCTACCGTTGAGCGGATCTTTAAAAATGGCGAGATCGCCAAGAATGAATTCGTCGTCGCCGGCAAGAAAGTCGACATGGGCGCGATCACCCGAGTCGCGGTGATGACGGTTGAAGGCGAAAAAGACGATATTTCCGCCCCCGGCCAATGTGTTGCAGCGCTTGCGCTGTGTACCGGCCTGCCTGACAGCAAGAAAGCCAGCCATCTGGAACCAGACGCCGGTCACTACGGGATTTTCGCGGGCAAAAGCTGGCGGTTGAACATTCGTCCGCTGGTTCTGAAGTTTTTGGATGCCAATTCGGCGAAAGACCCGGAGACCAAGGCTGCTCAGACCCCGGCCAAAGCGGCGTCTTGAAACGTTTGAACGTCTAAGAGTTTGGGAATGGCCCTTGGCAGCGATGCCGGGGGCCTTTTTCGTATGTAGCCTTATGCGCCGCTAGCGTTAGCGCAAAATCAGCGGACCGTTGAAGAAGGCTGCAAGCGCGTTGCTTACCG
>CBDTUV010000121.1:0-8552 GCA_965363575.1 uncultured Pseudorhodobacter sp.
ACCGCGCGCAATCTCGGCCACCATGTTCAGTGCAATCGGCTTGACCGCAGGCCCGCAAAAACCGCCATGTGTGCCTTTGCCGTCGATCATCGGCTCGGGGCTGAAACTGTCCAAATTCACGGATGTGATCGAATTGATTGTGTTGATCAAAGACACCGCATCCGCGCCACCGCGCTTTGCCGCCTCGGCAGGTTTGCGAATGTCGGAAATATTCGGCGTCAGTTTCACGATGCAGGGCATGCGCGAATGTTGCTTTACCCAGCGCGTCACCATCTCAATATACTCAGGCACCTGCCCCACGGCGCTGCCCATTCCGCGTTCAGCCATCCCATGCGGGCAGCCAAAGTTCAGCTCAACACCGTCGGCCTCGGTATCCTCGATCCGCGCCAAGATGTCCTTCCACGATTCTTCGTCGCAGGGCACCATCAGCGAGATAATCATCGCGCGGTCTTTCCAATCGCGCTTGACCTGCTTGATCTCGCGCAGGTTTACCTCCAGCGGGCGGTCGGTGATCAACTCAATGTTGTTCAGCCCCAGCAAACGCCGGTCCGCGCCCCAAACCGCACCGTACCGCGGGCCGTTCACGTTCACCACAGGCGGCCCTTCGGATCCAAGGGTTTTCCAAACCACCCCGCCCCAACCCGCCTCGAACGCGCGGCGCACGTTGTATTCCTTATCCGTTGGCGGCGCAGAGGCCAGCCAGAACGGGTTGGGGGATTTGATGCCGATGAAATTCGTTGTCAGATCTGCCATGTTAGCCCCCAAAACTTGCGTGAATGGCCTCGGCCGCATCGCGCCCTTCGGCCACCGCCGTAACCGTTAAATCCTCACCACCCATGGCACAATCGCCACCCGTCCAAACCTTCGCCATTGGTGTGACCTCCAGCTTTGGCCCGGCCATTCCTTCGGGTGCCGCCAACGTCTGCCCAATTGCCTTGAACACCTGATCGGCCTTCAAGGTGAACGTATCGTCCAGCAGCTTCAATCCGTCCGGCCCATCTTGCGTATAGGCAAATTCCACGCCGCTGACCGCACCGCCAACGCCAACCACCTCAACCGGGGCGGCATTGCAGATGATGCGCACACCAACCTGCTGCGCGTGGCTTTGCTCATGGCTAGACGCGCTCATCTTTTCCTGACCGCGCCGGTACACGATGGTCACGTTCTGCGCGCCCAAAAGTCGCGACTGCACGGCGGCATCGACCGCCGTCATCCCGCCCCCAATCACCACCACATCGCGGCCAATGCCCAGCTTGGATTTGTCGGGCTGTTGGCGCAGTTCTTCAATAAACTCAACCGCATCGCGCACGCCGCGCAAATCCTCGCCAGCGGCCCGCAGCGCGTTCACACCGCCAAGGCCAATGCCCAAAAACACCGCGTCATACTCGGCCCGCAAAGCGTCCAGCGTCACATCACTGCCCAATTCCATCCCGGTTTGCACTGTGATCCCGCCGATTTTCAGCAGCCAGTCCACTTCACTTTGGGCAAAATCATGCGGCGTCTTGTAACTGGCAATCCCATATTCGTTCAGCCCGCCGGGTTTAGCGCGCCGGTCCATTATCACGACATCATGCCCGTGCATCGCCAAACGGTGCGCACAGGCCAGCCCCGCAGGCCCCGCCCCCACCACGGCCACCCGCTTGCCCGAAAGGGGCGCGCGCGTATAAGGATGCACGCCCTTTTCCATCACGCGGTCGGTCGCAAAACGCTGCAAACGCCCGATCTCGACTGGCTTGCCTTCGGCGGCTTCGCGCACACAGGCCTCCTCGCACAACTGTTCGGTCGGGCAAACGCGGGCGCACATTCCGCCCAGAATGTTCTGATCCCAAATGGTTTTCGCCGCAGCCTCGGCCGTACCCGTGGCGATCTGGCGAATGAACAAAGGGATATCAATGCTGGTCGGACAGGCGGTAATGCACGGCGCATCATGGCAAAAATAGCAGCGATCCGCCGCCACATGCGCTTCATGCGCATCCAGCACAGGCTCCAGATCATCAAAATTATGGGCATAAGCCTCGGGCACAAGACGCCCTGAAACGATGCCGGGTGTCAGCGGGGTGTTGGACAAGGGGGAATCCTCCGGCTGGTTATGGTTTTCAAAAGGCTGCCACAAGCCTTTGATTTTATCAAATGGTAAATTTTCCAAATCTGCACAATTTTGCCCAACCCGCGTCACAGCACCCCCACGCCCCGCCCCATTTGCAACTCGTGCTTTTCACCAAAGCTTCCCTAGCGTATAACCCCCCAACATCAGTCGGGGGCAGCCACGGGATATCTGCCGCAAACACCCAAAAATACGCCAATCGAGGACGGTAATGAGCAAACAATCAACAGACGCCGACGTCGCCTTTATCAAGGCCCTGGCCGAAATTCTGAATACAAATGAGCTGACGGAACTGTCGGTAAAACGCGACTATGCCGAGGATGACAGCCTTGATGTGCGGGTCGTGAAACAGGCCAACGTGGTCACGATGACCCAAGCGGCCCCGGCCATGCAAATGGCCGCCCCGGCGCAAATGGCGGCAGCGGCCCCTGCTGCTGCTGCAATCGACGATCCGGCGCAGCATCCCGGCGCACTGACCTCCCCCATGGTCGGCACTGCCTATATGGCGGCCGAACCGGGTGCCAAGGCGTTTGTCGCCATCGGTGACAAGGTTGCCGAAGGCGATACCGTGCTGATCATCGAAGCGATGAAAACCATGAACCACATTCCCGCCACAAGCGCAGGCACGATCAAACGGATCTTGTTTGAAGATGGCAGCGCTGTCGAATATGGCGCCCCGTTGATGATCATCGAATAAGGGGCAGGGTATGTTTGACAAGATCCTAATCGCCAACCGGGGCGAAATTGCGCTTCGCGTCATTCGCGCCTGCCGTGAAATGGGGATCGCGTCGGTCGCGGTACATTCCACTGCCGATAGTGACGCCATGCATGTGCGCATGGCAGATGAGAGCATCTGCATCGGCCCGGCCTCCTCGACCGACAGCTATCTGAACAAGGCTGCTATCATTTCCGCCTGTGAAATCACCGGCGCGCAAGCGGTGCACCCCGGCTATGGGTTCCTCTCAGAAAATGAGGCGTTCGCCCAAGCGCTTGAGGATCACGACATCACCTTTATCGGGCCATCGGCGGAACATATCCGCATCATGGGCGATAAAATCACCGCCAAAGAAACCGCCAAAGCGCTTGGCATCCCGGTCGTTCCAGGGTCTGAAGGTGGCGTGGCCAGCTATGAAGACGCGATTGGCGCTGCCGAAAGCATCGGCTTTCCGGTTATCATCAAGGCCACCGCAGGCGGCGGCGGGCGCGGCATGAAAGTCGCCAAAAACGCCAAAGACCTTGAGGTCGCCTTCCGCACCGCTAGGTCCGAGGCGAAAGCCGCCTTTGGCAATGATGAAGTTTATATTGAGAAATACCTGCAAACGCCGCGCCACATCGAGATTCAGGTCTTTGGCGATGGCAAGGGCAACGCGGTCCATTTGGGCGAGCGTGATTGTTCCTTGCAGCGCCGCCACCAAAAAGTGTTCGAAGAGGCCCCCGGCCCCGCGATCACCCCCGAACTGCGCGCCAAAATCGGCAAGATCTGCGCCGATGCTGTGGCCAAGATCAACTATATCGGTGCCGGCACGGTTGAATTTTTGTACGAAGACGGCGAGTTCTTCTTCATTGAGATGAACACCCGCCTGCAAGTTGAACACCCCGTGACCGAGGCTATTTTCGGCGTGGATCTGGTGCGCGAACAAATCCGGGTTGCGGCGGGGATGGGCATGTCCTTTACCCAAGACGAACTGGAAATCAACGGCCACGCGATTGAAGTGCGGATCAACGCGGAAAAGCTGCCCAATTTCTCACCCTGCCCCGGCAAAGTGCGCACGTTCCACGCGCCCGGCGGTTTGGGTGTGCGAATGGATAGCGCCCTTTATGGCGGCTACTCGATCCCGCCCTATTATGACAGCCTGATCGGCAAGCTGATCGTGCATGGCCGCGATAGACCTGAGGCGCTGGCCCGTTTGCGCCGCGCTTTGGGTGAGTTGATCATCGACGGCATCGACACAACCGTGCCGCTGTTCCATGCGCTTTTGGCCGAACCCGATGTGCAAAATGGCGAGTACAACATCCATTGGTTGGAAAAATGGCTCGAATCCCAGTTTGGCAAGCATTAACGATTTGGGGGGCAGCTTTGCCCTCTTTTTCTTATGCCCACACGTCTTATGCCCAAACGGCCCATGCCTGATCGCATAACCCCTCACCTTTTGCTCTCCGCCTATGCAGCTGGCGTTTTTCCCATGGCGGAAAGTGCCACGGCTGCGGGTATGCAATGGGTTGACCCGCATCATCGCGGTATCTTTGACTTGGATAAATTCCACATTTCGCGCAGCCTTTCGCGTCGAATTATGCGTTGGAATTACACTATTCGAACAAATTTCGATTTCGCCGCCACGGTTACCGCCTGCGCAGACCGCGATGAGACATGGATCAATGATGAGATATTCACCCTTTACCAAGCCCTGCACGCCGCAGGGTTTGCCCATAGCCTAGAGGTCTGGGAAGGTGACGAAATGGTTGGCGGTGTTTACGGCGTTACGCTTGGCGCGGCGTTTTTTGGGGAAAGCATGTTTTCGCGCCGTACCGATGCGTCCAAGGTAGCACTTGCATGGTTGGTGCACCGATTGCGCGCAGGCGGGTTTACCTTGTTTGACACGCAGTTCATAACGCCCCACCTCGCCTCGCTGGGGGCGGTAAAGATCTCACGCAGTGAATATCACACCCGGCTGAACGCGGCCTTAAAGGGCACCGCCAGCTTTGACCCAAAGGGCTATGCGCCAACCCCTCACTTGGTCAGGCAGCGCAACACCCACACGTCATAGCGCGAATGGTCCATCGCCGACAGCGCCGGGCTGCTGGCGATCATCCAACCTGTAAAGGCCGGTTTATCCATCAATTTGTCCAGAATGGTCAGATGCGCATAGGCCTCGGTCGGGGTGCCTTCGGACGGATACCGACACTCATCCAGTTGGATCGTCAGCCGCCCGTTTTGCGCCGATTGCCCGCGCGACAGCTCTAAATCGCCGGTTTCCCCTGATACCTTGTCCAGCCAGCGCACCACGCCACCCGATGCGCTGATGGCCGTTTCGGCCTGCATCGGCGCCGCACACAGCATCGCCAAGAAAAACGCGAGAATACGGGTCATGTCACTCTTTCCCGGCGCCAGATTACTCTGGCTGCCATGCCTCGTAATCCGTCCGCACGGCAGGGGCCGGGCGACGAATGGACCCTGCGGGCGCATAGGCCGCATCGGTCCCGGTCAGGTTTTCCTGATGCGGCTTTTGCCAGGATTTATGGGCCAAAGGCTTGTCGCTTGGGGTTTCATCCCAAGTGAAATGCAGCCAACCGTGCCAATCGGGGGTCACGCGCGTTGCCTCAATCTCACCGTTGTAAATCACCCAGCGGCGTTTGCCATCTTTGGTCTTGTAATAGATATTGCCCTGCGCATCCTCACCCACCTTGACGCCTTTGCGCCAGGTGAAAATCTGGGTGCTGAGTGTTTGGCTGTTCCACCACGTCAACAAGCGCTTAAGGAAATACATCACAAGACTCCCGTCATCTATAGCCTAGGTTCCATCACGGGCACCTATGGCGCAAGGCGCGGCCAAGGTCCAGCCTCATCCCGCGCCCCATTTTCAATAGAAAAGGCAGGCCAATTGGCCCGCCCAATCTGTTAGCCCGCCGTTGCAGGCGCCTTTTTCTTGCGGTCGGTATGGACAAGCAGCGGCTTGCCCCCTGAATTCACCGCTTCTTCATTCACCACAACCTCTTGCACGTCATCAAGGCCCGGCAGTTCAAACATGGTATCCAGCAAGATATCTTCCATGATCGACCGCAACCCCCGCGCCCCGGTTTTCCGCTTGATTGCCCGTTTTGCAATCGCAGTCAGCGCGTCGGTGGTAAAGGTCAGCTGCGTGCCTTCGATGTCGAACAACCGCTGATATTGTTTGACCAGCGCGTTCTTGGGCTGGGTCAAAATCGTGATCAACGCAGCCTCATCCAGATCGGTCAGCGTCGCCAGAACCGGCAAACGCCCCACAAATTCCGGGATAAGCCCGAATTTCAGCAGGTCTTCCGGCTCCAACTCTTGGAACATTTCGCCCACGCCGCGCGCATCGGGATCTTTGACATCGGCACCAAAGCCGATACCCGACCCTTTGTTGCGCTGCGCGATGATCTTTTCTAGGCCCGCAAATGCCCCGCCACAGATGAACAGGATGTTGGTGGTATCCACTTGCAGGAATTCCTGCTGCGGATGCTTGCGCCCACCTTGCGGCGGCACCGAGGCTACGGTGCCTTCCATAATCTTCAACAGCGCTTGCTGCACGCCTTCACCCGAAACATCGCGGGTAATCGACGGATTGTCCGATTTGCGCGTAATTTTATCGACTTCGTCAATGTAAACGATGCCGCGCTGCGCACGTTCCACGTTATACTCAGACGCTTGCAACAGTTTCAGGATGATGTTTTCAACATCCTCACCCACATAACCGGCCTCGGTCAGCGTGGTCGCATCGGCCATCGTAAACGGCACATCCAAAATCCGTGCCAGCGTTTGCGCCAGCAAGGTTTTGCCGCAACCCGTTGGGCCAATCAGCAAAATATTGGATTTCGCCAGTTCAATATCCGACTTTGACGAATGGTTCAGGCGTTTATAGTGGTTATGCACCGCCACCGCCAAAACCCGCTTCGCATGTTCTTGCCCGATGACATAATCATCCAAAACCTTGGCAATATCCCGCGGCGTTGGCACGCCTTCTGATGATTTCAATCCGCTGGATTTGGTTTCCTCGCGGATAATGTCCATGCACAGCTCAACGCATTCATCACAGATGAACACCGTCGGCCCTGCGATAAGCTTGCGCACCTCATGCTGGCTCTTGCCGCAGAACGAACAATAGAGGGTGTTTTTGCTGTCGCTGCCCGAATTCGTCGCCATTATGATCCTCTGCCCCGCGTCGCCCAAAAATTGCGTAACCTAAAAGCTGGTGACCTAAGTCTAGGCCAAGCACCCCGCCTTCACAATGTCAAAACGCCCCCAAACGCCTCAGCGCTTGGGGACGCTGCGTTTACTTCGCTTCAGGCTCTGCCTTGCCGCGATTCTCCAAAATCTCATCAATCAGGCCCCAGGCCTTGGCATCTTCGGCCGACATAAAGTTGTCACGCTCCAACGCGGCCTCAACCGTTTCATAGTCATTGCCGGTGTGGCGCACATAAATTTCATTCAACCGGCGCTTCAACTTTTCAGTTTCGCGCGCGTGGATCATGATATCCGTCGCTTGGCCCTGATAGCCGCCGGATGGCTGGTGAACCATCACCCGGCTGTTGGGCAACGAAAACCGCATGCCCTTTTCGCCTGCCGTCAACAGCAAGCTGCCCATCGACGCGGCTTGCCCAATCACCAAGGTCGACACCTTGGGTTTGATATATTGCATCGTGTCGTAAATCGACAAGCCGCTGGTCACAACGCCGCCGGGGCTGTTGATATACATAGAGATTTCTTTGGACGGGTTTTCCGCCTCCAAAAACAGCAACTGCGCGCAGATCAGGCTCGACATGCCGTCATGCACCGGGCCAGACATAAAAATGATCCGCTCCTTCAGCATCCGGCTAAAGATGTCATAGGCGCGTTCGCCGCGGCTCGTTTGTTCCACAACCATGGGAACGAGGGTGTTCATATAGTGGTCAATCGGATCTTGCATCTGCGCCTGCCTGTTTATCTGAGTAATGTAATCACCAAAGGATTGCCTAAGTCTTAGTAGTGCGTGCCGCCCCCTGCAAGGGCATCCGCCAAATCAAACGCACAAGCGCCAAACCCAAGGGCTGCGTGGCGCGTGGTCTTGGCGGGAACTTACTTGCCCTGTCATGCCAAATCAGGGTTAGAAAAAGCTTAACGCGCTTCATTTAGCTTTGCCCAACCAGCTTTCCAATCATTCCCCAAAAATGCTTGGCCAAAAATCCTTGGCCAAAATACCTTGGCCTTCCGCGCGCCGCCCCATAGACTTGGCCAACCGCAGCCAAAGGGGCTTTGCCATGAAAACCATGATCGCAGCTTGCCTCGCCTTTGGCCTTGCCGCCGCCGCCCCTGCCGTGGCCGCCCCTGCCGTGGCCGATTGCGCCCGCCCCAACGACAGCGCCGCCCGCATGGCCCAAACTTTGGCTCAGATCAACACCTATCGCAGCAGCGCAGGCCTGCCCGCCTTGACCACAAACGCAAAATTGACCAGCGCCGCCGCCGCGCATGCCTGCGATTTGGTCAAAATGCGCAAACTGTCACATCGCGGGTCCAACGGCTTGGACCTGTCCGACCGGGTCAAGGCGCAAGGCTACCGCTACCTCATGGTGAACGAAAACATCGCAGACACCACGCCGTCCCATCCGGTGGCCCCTTTGTGGTACAATTCGCCCGGCCACCGCCGCAATATGCTGGAACCGGGCATCACCGATGTTGGCCTCGCACTGGTATCGGGTGCGGGCAACCGGCAGTTTTGGGTCATGGTCGGCG